>JAKALI010000554.1 GCA_021813195.1 Pseudomonadota bacterium | reverse complement strand
GAGGTCGTTGGAGTTTGCATATTTCGGACGCTCGTGATCACCCTGTCCGGTAGGTCGTGGTCATCTGGTCCGGAAGTTCCTGATCACCGGTTCCGGATATGGTGGACAAGTGGGTGGTCGACGGCCACGTGGTCACCCCGGTCGAACACATGATCCGCGTGTGAGCGGCCGCACAAATCCGCGACCATTTGCCGTGGAATTGCTGGCTGCCTGGATGATCCTCAAGGGGCCTGCATGCCCTACCGCGAAGACCGTCTTGTAACCGACTTCCCGGGCGCGGCGTATATCCGCAGGTTCCGGCAACCATCTACAGCCAGCAGGCTACGCTTTCCAATGGTCGCCCTGGGCTCGCAGCTTCCTCATGGACTCGCCCTTGATCCGGATCCGATGCGCCTGGTGGACGATGCGATCGAGAATGGCGTCGGCAATCGTGGGGTCCGAAAAAAATCCGTGCCATTCATCTGTCGGGTACTGGCTGGTGACCAGCAGTGACTTGCTACGCATGCGCTTGTCGACAATGTCAAGGAGGACCTGGGCCACCGAAGGTGATATTTCACCGATTCCGAAATCATCCAGGATCAACAGGGCAGGCTTGGTCAGAGCGAGCCTGACTTTGGGCATCGATCCGTCGTGCCCTGCCAAGGAAATGGCATCGTAGAGATCGCTTGCCCGGTAGAAGGACACCGACAGCTTTTGCCTACACGCTTGGTGGCCAACAGCGCAGGCCAGCCAAGTCTTACCGGCGCCCGTCTTGCCATGGATGATCAGATTCTGCTGGCGCCGGATCCATTCGCACGTCGCGAGGGAAGCGATTGTCGATTTATCGAGCTCTCGAGCTGGCCGGTAGTCTACGTCCTCGAGAGAGGCCGGTTCTGGCATTGCGGCACCAGACACGAGGCTCTTCAGCTTTCGCGATTCGCGAGCGTTTATCTCGGCGTCGACGAGCATCGCGAGGCGATCATCGAATGGAATGTCGTGCAGCCTTGGCTGGTCGAGCTGTCCCTCGTAGGCGGCCGCCATGGCCTTAAGCCGCAAGTCGCGCAGGTGATCTGCAGTTTGTTGTGCCGTACTCATGCCGGATCTCCAAAGTAGCCGGCACCGCGCAAGTTGCCATGAACGCGGGGGGACTTCGCTTCTGCTTGTTGGGTTGTGGCACGCCGGTCGGCGCCGCTGGTGATAATCGACGTGATACTGCGCAGTGCAGTGATATTCAGCGGGAGCGCGTATGCGCAAACGTCCTCGAAGCGAGCGGTTCCGTGCAGGCGCGCGAGATCGCGCATCCGGCGCGCCGCGCGCACACCATTGGTGGCGTCCGTGCGGCTTTCGATGTGGTGGCGAATCATTCTCTCGGCATTCGGGCCTGCGGTCTTGGCCCAGGCAACCAACTCCCTGGGTTCACCGTCCAGGATCCGCTGATGGGCGATCGGCCGGTGTTCCGGCAGGGTGCTCACGTCTCCGGCGATGGTGAGCAACTGGTGTACGGCTACCCGACGCATCCGGTGGAAAGCCTCGATGATTTTTGCTGTTACGCGAATATCGATGCGTTCGCGCGCAAACTGCACCGGCACCGAATAAAAACATCGGCCGAATTCGAAATGATAGTCATCACCGACACGCACGCCGTACTGCCAGTCGCAGGGTTCGTGGCGAACGTCCGGGAGCGGTTTCAGCATTTTGCGTTCTGCGTCTTCGAATCGTTCGCGCCGGCTACCAGGAAGCTTCCGGAATGGGTGTTCGTTCAATTTTGCGGTCAAGTGCCGCAAATCCTGGTTCAGTTCGTGGAGGCTGAAATAGATGCGGTCCCGCAACCGAAATAGAATCCAGCGCTGCGCGATTTGCACGCCGACCTCTGCCTTCGCTTTGTGTTTTGGTTTTTTCGGTCCAGCCGGCAATGGGGCCGTGTCGTAATGGCGCAACGCATCACGGTAGGCAGGGTTGACGACGATCTGGTCGCGCTCCCGCCGCCGCACCGCCGCCTTAAGATTGTCGCAGACCACCCATTGCGGCGCGCCGCCCATCGCCTCGAAGCAGTTGACATGGCATCGAATCCAATCGGGGGTCGTCTGAGTAGCGGTCGCCTCGACGTGTGTATAGTTGGAATAGCCGAGAACCCCGACGAAAATCTGGGCGTACGTCGAGGCGCCGCCGTTGGGATCGCGAATCTCGACGGTTCGACCGGCAAAGTCGACGAAGAGTTTGTCACCAGGCCGGTGGACGCGCCGCATGACGATATGCAGGCCCCTCGTCCATCGACGGTAGCCGTCGGTGAATTGCGTGTACCCAATGCCCTCTGGGCAAGTTTGTTTCCATTCTTGCCAAAGTACCTCGAGCGTAGCGTCCGGACGCTGCATTTCCTTGTGGATCAAATTCCAGTCCGGCGCCGCCTTGCGCTTGGCGATGCTCCGATCCTCGGTGCGCAGGGTCTTGCACCAAGCCTCGTCATCAAGAGCCGTGAGGGTATTCCAGGTCAGCGCGGATTTTTCGAGCAGCCTCGCGCGCAACGACGCAACCGTAGTCGCTGAAAGGCCGGTTGCCCGGGCGATTGCCCGGTGCGATTGCGCCGAGTCGTAGAAGTGCAGGCGCGCGATCTCGCGCTGCAAATGTATGGCTAGCCTCATCGGCCGTTCCTCCTGGTGGCTGTGGACAAAATCCACCCCGATCACCGCCGCGCTTGACTTTGGTGATGATGCGGCCGATACTCCCCGCAAGCGGTGAACTTGTTCCGGTTCCGGCCGGACGCGAGGCCCGGGGCTGCAACCCCGGGCTTTTGCGTTTCAGGGGCGTGAATTACGTAGTAGCCAGTGTCGTGTTTCCTCCTCTCTCCGGTGTGTACTCGCCCGTGACCTGAAGCCGCGCCTGCGCAAGCCAGTGGACAACATCCCTCGTTAGTGCGTAGAAGCCCCGCCGGTTCGGCAACGCGAACACGGCGACGGCAACGTGGCCACGCCGTCTGGCCTGCCGGAAACCGGCCGCCGTCCGATACCCGAGACAACGCAGAAGATCGTCACCGCCGATGATCGGCCCGTGCCGTGCTTCCAAGCCTTCTTGCAGTTCACCGGTCAGAGTCGCCAGTGACGCTTCCTGGTACCCGCGCAAGGCAACTCCCGCATGTTGGGACTGGTCGCGCAGTGTCACGCACCGGTTGCGGTTCGTACACCGAGCAGAAATCCGGAATTTCTGTACGCTATCCCCGATGCCGACTCCCGTGACACCGCCGAAGCCAGGACGTAAATCGCGCGACCCGATCGACGTGCTGCGCACTCGGGTTTGGTTTCACGTCGTGCGGTTGCGAAGCAGACTTTCGTCCGCCTATGCAATCGAGCTCGCGTTTGAGGACCGGGCAGCCGACCTGGATGGGGTCAAGCGCCCCGGGAAGTGGAGCGCTTATGCTGACGGCAGCCGGGTACCGCAGCGCATGCAGGGAAAGACATTTGCCGTCGACATCGCCGAGTCCCGACTTCCGGGAACGGCTGCGTACTTCGAGAGCCCGCTTTGGAGCGTGCTGAAAGGGGCGAAGCCAACGGCCAAGGCGCTCGAAGAGAGCCTGCGTCAGCTCGATTTCGATGTTCGTTCGATCCTGTTTTTCCAGAACGCCGGCAACGCGACAAGGGAACCGCGACTTGCGGATTTCGACGTCGACTCCGCGCGCCGGCTTTCCCGGTTGGGGAGTTTCGGCGCTTTGGTTGCTGCGGTGCTGTTGATCGCGAGGTCTGAAGCGATCGCCTCGACGACTTTGCGAGACCTCGCCTTTGCCAGTTACCTGGAAATGCAGCCGATCGTCGAGCAAAGCGAAGAACTTGGTCCTTTCGCAACGGAGATCTTTCAGGCAATCGACTTTCGCTGCAAGCACTGGGTCTTTCCGACGACC
>JAKALI010000553.1 GCA_021813195.1 Pseudomonadota bacterium | reverse complement strand
GCTCGCCTTCCTATCGTCAGCCTAGTCTATGACACGCTGATGATCCCGACGCCGAAGAACCTCAATTGGTGGTGGATTTGGGGCATCGTCCTGGCGTTCTGCCTCGGCCTGCAGATCGTCACGGGTATTGTCCTGGCGATGCACTATACGCCGCAGACCGGGCTTGCCTTCGCCTCGGTCGAGCACATCATGCGTGACGTGAATGGTGGCTATTTCATCCGCTACCTGCACATGAACGGCGCCACGCTATTCTTCCTTGCCGTCTACATCCACATCTTCCGCGGCCTGTTCTACGGCTCCTACAAGGCCCCGCGCGAGGTGACCTGGATCGTCGGAATGCTGATTTACCTGCTGATGATGGCCACCGCCTTCATGGGCTATGTGCTGCCCTGGGGCCAGATGTCCTACTGGGGCGCCACCGTGATCACCGGCCTATTCGGCGCGATCCCGGGGGTTGGGCCGACCATCCAGGAATGGCTGCTCGGTGGGCCGGCGGTGTCGAATGCGACGCTGAACCGCTTCTTCTCGCTGCACTATCTGCTGCCCTTCATCATCGCGGCGCTGGTTGCCGTGCATATTTGGGCCTTCCACTCCACCGGCAACAACAACCCCGCCGGTGTCGAGGTGCGGCGCGGTTCCAAACAAGAGGCGGGGAAGGACACCTTGCCCTTCTGGCCCTATTTCGTGCTGAAGGACCTCTTTGCTCTTGGCATCGTGGTGACGATCTTCTTCGCCGTCGTGGGGTTCATGCCGAACTACTTCGGATCGCCCGACAACTACATCATGGCCGACCCGCTGAAGACGCCTCCTTCGATCGAGCCGGAATGGTACTTCCTGCCGTTCTACGCCATTCTGCGCGCCTTCACCCAGGACGTCTGGATCGTGCAGTTGGCCCATTTCGTGACCTTCGGCATCGTCGACGCCAAGTTCTTCGGCGTGCTCGCCATGTTCGGCGCGATCGCGGTGATGGTGCTGGCACCCTGGCTTGATACCTCGTCGATCCGTTCGGGCCAGTATCGGCCAAGCTTCAAATGGTGGTACCGGTTGCTGTTGATCGACTTCTTGGTTCTGATGTGGTGCGGGTCGCAGTTTCCGACCGCGACCATCGGATGGATTTCGCTGATCGCCTCGACCTACTGGTTCGCCTATTTCCTCGTGATCCTGCCGCTTCTCGGCATCCTGGAACGGCCCGCGAAGCTGCCAGCGACCATCGAGGAAGACTTCAATGCACATTACGGCCTGGGCGATGCCGCCCACCCGGCTGAGTGAGAGGAGCTGCGTGATGATCCGCAAACTGACCCTTTCCGCTCTGGCCGTGGCGGCGCTTCTGACCGCCGGGGCTGCGCGCGCGCAGGAAGCTGAGGCGCATATTCCCGATGTTCCGTTCTCGTTTGACGGGCCCTTCGGAACCTATGATCAGCATCAGCTTCAGCGTGGCCTTCAGGTCTATACCGAGGTCTGCTCCACTTGCCACGGGCTGGAGCTGGTGGCCTTCCGGACGCTTGGCGATCGCGGCGGGCCGAACTTGCCGGAAGATCAGGTAAAGGCTTATGCCGCAGCCTTCTCGGTCAATGACCTCACGTCGAACCCAGAATACGTGGAACCGGCCACTGGCAACGCGCGCAAGCTGGTTCCTTCGGACCATTTCCCGGCGAATAACGCCATGGGCGCGCCGGATCTTTCGGTGATGGCCAAGGCGCGCGCGGCGTTCCATGGGCCCTACAAGCTTGGCATCAACCAGCTCATTCATGGCATTGGCGGGCCGCAGTATATCGTGGCCCTGCTCACGGGTTTCACCGGAGAGACGAAGGATCTCGCCGGCACGACCGTATATGAAAACAAGATCTTCCCGGGTGGCTGGATTCGGATGCCCAACACCGCGCTCTCCGATGGGCAGGTGACCTTTGCTGATGGCGCACCAAATGACGTGAAGCACGAGGCGGAGGACGTTGCGGCCTTTCTGATGTGGGCCGCCGAGCCGCATATGGATGCGCGCAAACAAACGGGCTTCGTTTCGGTCTTTCTGCTGATCATCCTGACCTCGCTTCTCTATCTGACGAACAAGCGGATTTGGGCCGGGGTAAAAGGTAAGAAGAAGCAAGCCTGATCGCCGAGATCCTGCCGTCGACTCGAGAACGCGCCCTTCTGGGCGCGTTTTCAATTTCCGAGATAGGCGCGCAGTGCAGGCGGTGGATCGGCGAAGAGTTCGAGTGTCGATTTTGGAGGTTCGGCCGTTCCTTCGGATACGAGGATCGTCAGGTCGGCGATCCGCCGGGCGTCAGTCGGCTCGTGGCTGACCATCAGAAGCGTGGCGCCGGTCTCCATGGTGATCTCGCGGACAAGATCCAGCATTTCGAGACGCAAGCCAGGGCCGAGGGCGGCGAAAGGTTCGTCCAGCAGAAGCAGCGGGCGGGCACGCAGCAGCGCGCGCGCCAGCGCGATCCGGCTCTGCTGCCCGCCTGAGAGCTGCGCGGGGCGCCGCTGTTCAAGGCCCTCAAGGCCAACCCGAGCGAGCGCGGCGCGGACCTTCTGCCGTTCACCGGTCGTGAGGCGCAGGCTTGGCCGCAGAGCTAGGCCAATGTTCTCCTCGGCGGTCAAGTGGGGGAAGAGATTGTTGTCTTGAAACAGGATGGACAGCGGGCGATGGCCAGGCGGGATTTGCGCCAGATCTTGGCCATCCCATGTGATGCGGCCCTGGGCGAGCGGTTGAAAACCCGAAATTGCAGCGAGGAGGGTGGACTTGCCGGCACCGGATGGGCCGATGATCGCGGTGCGCGTGCCCTTTGGAATTGAGAGATCGGCCGTCAAGTCGAATCCCGGCCGGGAAATGCGCAGCGCCTCAAGCCTTAGCATCGCCACCGACTCCTCGGTCGAAGAACCAAAACAGCGCCAGACTAATGATTAGAAGCAGCAAGGCGGCACCGCTTGCGTCCTCCATCCGATAGGCTCCCATCAGGCGATAGATTTGCAGCGGCAGTGTCGCCGAGTGAGGGCCTGCGAAGATCGCGATGACGCCGAGGTCGCCCATCGAAAGCGCGGCAGAAAGGCCGAGCGCAAAGCCCAGGGGCCGGCGCAGCCGCGGCAATACAACGAGCCGTAGCCGCGCCCAGAGTGGCAGCCCCAAGCTGTCTGCGAGCCGTCCCTGCGTCGCTTCGATCTGATCGAGTGCAGGCAAGAGCGCCCGCAATGCAAAGGGCATCGCCATGGCGGCGTTGGTCAGGGCGGTCAAGGGAAGTGCTAGAGCGGCAGGATCGGCGAGCGGGTTGATGATCAGAAAGAGCCCTGTTCCCAGCACCAGTGGCGAGGCGGCAAGCGGGGTCATCCCCGCCAGTTCAATCAAGCGCGAGCCACCCCGACTTCGCGACAGGCCGAGCGCAAGCGCAATGAGACCTGTCAGGCCCGTTGCAACCACAGCGACGCCGAGCGAGCGTAGTGCGGCGAGCCAAACCGCCATAGGCAGGCCGGGAAGGGCGCCGATTCCGCTCAATCCCACGGAAGCCAGCGGTAGAAACAGGAACAGCGCGCCCAGGGTAAGCGCGGTGGCATCCTGAATGCGAAGCGCTATCGCGCCGGCGTCCCTACGCTCGACTGGCCGGTCGAGACCGCCGCTGGTGGCGATCGGAAGGGACAGCTTCAGGCTAGCGAGCGTGGCGGCGGCGCAAAGAGCGAATTGGATCGCGGCCAAGAGCGCGGCGCGAGTTAGGTCGAAGTCGAAACGGAAGGCCTGATAGATGGCAAGTTCCACGGTGGTTGCTGCCGGGCCGCCGCCAAGAGTCAGTGCGATGGCGAAGCTCGTTAGGCAAATCAGGAAGATGGCGAGCAAGGCGCCGGGTACGATTGCCCTGAGCATCGGCCATTCGATGATCCGAAATGTATCGGCCGGGGCGAAC
>JAKALI010000028.1 GCA_021813195.1 Pseudomonadota bacterium | reverse complement strand
GCGGCAACGAGCGTGATGCGCGGATTGCGCGCAAGCGGCGACGCGCGCGTCGAGGCCGCAATTGTGTCCTTGTGCTCCATCCTGGATCTCCGGAACGGCATCTACCGGCCGTGCCCGCCGCCGCGGACACAGGCCTAGTCGCGACGCGCAGGCGTCGCGTGCTCGATTGCAGAGGTCAGTGCCGTGGAGGGGCGCGGCTGTTCCAGCCCCACGCGAAAGCGGGATGGAGAAGGACTACCGATGCGCGTGGTACCGCTAACCTGACCCACAGGGTCGGCAGGATCAGGAGCGGCGCAGCGGGCGTGAAGAAGGCGCCGGCGGTCGCGATCGCCTGGCAGAAGGGACAGTTCAACCCATCGGGATCGCCCGGAGCCGGCGCCTTGTTGGTGATTTTGGCGATCGATGCATTTGCGCCCACATGCACCGCAGGGTGCATGTGGGTCTGCGTGACGTAGGACTGCAGGGTGAAAGACAGCAGCAGAATCCAGATCAGGGAGCGCCACCTTGTGCTTCCGCGCCCGATTCTCTGGAAATTTGCTGCCACGGCAGACCGCATGAAGCCTAGCCCCTTCCGACGGCCGCTTATACAGGAAGCGTGGCGAATGCAGTACCCCAAACTGAAGCCGACCTACGCTCCACCAACCCCGAATCCACTGCGCCCTTTCGCCGATCGGCGCCGCAAAGCGCACAGCGTGCGGGCCCCGACGGGTTCATTGGCGATGATCTCCAAAACGCGTGCCTCCCTCTAAGCTCAATCGGGCGATCCGGAATGGCAGAGTGCATTGACAACGGCACACGCTAATTCCTGTATTAGTTGGCTAAGTCCACAGCTGGGGCATCGTTGATGGCCAGATGGCCCCGATCTTGTCTCACGCGAACTTGTCCGCATCGGATACCTTGTGCGGCCGTTTCACGCACTTCTGCGACAGGTCGCCCCAACCGGTCCCTTGGACCGCGTTTAATTCTACTAAACATTTGATAGTTATACGCAATTATTACGCATTACAGACAGGTAATAATTGATATGGCGCAACAAAGGCTTAGGATCCACGCGATATCTCCGGCGCGACACAACAGGAATGTCCGGGCACGAAGACCGTCAGGGCATCCAGCCACCAGCAGGGGATAACCACGATGTCAATAGCCTCATTTCCGCTCGGGATCCGCAGCGCGTTGCTTGCGACCGCCGGAGCACTTGGCCTGCTTGCGCTCAGCACGGCGCCGGCTGCCGCCGTTCCCAGTTACGCCAGGCAGACGGGGCTGGCTTGCGAAGCCTGTCACACCGTGTTTCCGGAGCTGACACCGTTCGGCCGGCGCTTCAAGCTCGACGGCTATCAAATCAACAACCGCCAGACCATCAGCGACGTCGGGCAGAATGACCGCAAGAACCTGCAGCTCAGCTTTTTCTCGCCGATTTCGGCCATGGTGGTGGCTGGTTATACGCACACCAGCAAGCCTGCTCCTGACAGCAACGGCCTAGGCAATGCTCAGAACGGAACGGTCGAATTCCCCAGCCAGTTCAGCTTCTTTTATGCCGGCCAGATCGCGCCGCATCTGGGTACCTTCATCCAAATCACCTATGACCCGACGGCTGGCTCTGTGGGCATGGATAATACCGACATCCGTTTTGCCGACACCGAGATGCTCTCCTCGGGCAGCAAAGTGGATTGGGGTATTAGCCTCAACAACAATCCGACGGTGCAGGATCTCTGGAACACGGTGCCCGCTTGGTACAATCCCTACATGGCTCCACACGCTGTGGCGGGTCAGGGTGCTGGCGGCGCGACCTTCATTGACGGCGCGATCGCTGGCAATTCCGCGGGCCTGACGGCTTACGGCATGCTCAATAATACCTGGTACGGCGAAGTGGGCGCCTATACTTCGGCGCCGCAAGGTATTACCGGACCTTATGATTCGGCGGCGGGGACGCTGATTGACGGCGCCGCTCCTTATTGGCGCTTCGCGGGCGAGTGGGACTGGGATGACAGTTCCCTCGAAATCGGCACCTACGGCATTTCGGCGCACACCCGCGTGGCCAACGATGCTGCCGGCGACGGTTGTCTCACCCAGACCAGCCTCGTCGACAGTTCCGGCAATCCAATCTTCGACACGACGGGCAAGTGCCAGGGCCTGAGCTCCGGTCCCACCGATGATTACCTCGATTACGCCGTCGATGCCCAGTACCAATACATCGGTACGCGCGACATCTTCACGCTTGCGGCGACCTGGATCCACGAGGACTCTAAGCTCAACAGCACCGCGAGCGCCTACAATCTGGCCAACACCACCTCTCTGGTCGCCACCAACACGCACATGGATACGGTGCGCGGCAGCGCATCGTACTATTACCATCGGATGATCGGCGGTAGCATCCAGCCGTTTGACACCACCGGCTCCTCGACCGACCTGATGGCCAAGCCCGACACCAACGGCGTGACATTCGAAGTGGACTATCTGCCGTTCCTGAACACCAAGCTGGCCCTGGCCTACACCGCTTATGGCAAGTTCGCCGGAACCAGCACTGGTGCCTCGGACAACGACACTTTCTATGGCTATCTCTGGATCGCGTTCTGAGAGCGAGGGGAAAAAGAACATGAAGACTCTAGCAATCCTTACCGCCGCAGGCGCAGTCCTGTTCGCCATCAGTGCGTCAGCTCAACCGTCGGTGCCGGTGGAACCTGCACTTGTCGCCAACACCTGCAGCCAGTGTCACGGCGATCGAGGCCTTTCCATTGCGCCGTTGTTTCCCGATCTGGCGGCGCAGGACAAGGACTACCTCGTTGCACAGCTCAAGAACTTTCGGGATCACAAGCGCAGCGATCAACATGCCCAGGCCTATATGTGGGGCATGGCTGGCGATCTGACGGACGATACGATCGACGCCATCGCCACCTACTTCTCGTCTCTGCCGCCGCCGCCGCGCACCTCCGGGCTGGACCCGGCGGAAGTGGCTGCCGGCAAGGCCATCTTCGAGAATGGCGTGTCCGCCGACAATGTGCCGGCCTGCAAGGCCTGTCATGGTGACAGTGCTGCTGGCAGCGCAACGATCCCGCGTCTGGCGGGCCAACATCGCGAATATTTGGCGACGCAGCTGTTGGCATTCCGCTCCAAGCAGCGCTACAACGACATCATGTCGGCTAACGTGGCGCAGATGACGGACGAGCAGATTCGCGACGTGTCGAGCTATCTGGCGTCGTTGGCTTCGCCCAGCGCCGCAACGGAGCCATCAAAAGCGGACGGCAAATAGATAATGTGCGTTCGTTCAATGACCGATCCACATGACTTCGTTGGTCGGTGCGTCATCAGACACAAGGCGTGATGCCAGTAGACAAGACGGCATTGCATTTCAGAATCGCTGTTTCGGGGAGGGGAAATCTCTCCCCGAAGCTTCGATAGACAGAGACGATGCACCATGGCTGCTCGCTTCAAGATGGTGGCAGCCCATGAATATCTTCAGGTGGTTCAGAACTAGCGTGCCTCAGCTGCGTTGAGAACGCAAAACTCTGTCACGCAGCTGGCTCACGTTGCCAGATGTAATTTTCAATTTTCTGCGCGACCCTTCTTTGTTCGGCTTCGATTTCGCGGGCACCGGCTCTCGAGGTTGGCACCGGGATTAGCTCTGCCCGCCCGCTATCGGCAAATTCTCGGACATAGTCAGCCGTGTTACCTTGGGACTTGGCCGCGCAGACAATGACATCCCAGGGGTATCTATTTAAGAACTGCAGATTCCTCTTTATGGCCTCAGGTTCCTCTCCCGCGCTCGTAATACCGAGGTTCCGCAAAATACCATCTTTCTGAATCTGCACGACGACGGTGACATCACTGGGACGATTCGGAAAGTGCATTCCCAGCGACCCCAGGAATCGCCGAATGGACTCAGTCCTCCCGCTGTTCGCCGGGCCGCAGACAAGAATGACTCTCTTTCTGTCAGAGGTTCCCATCATAAATATCCTCAAATATTGACAGTAAGAGGACATACATACGTAGATGCTGGTGAGATCGCGAAGCAGGCGCGGACAATTCCAACGAGTACCACGCTTTGGCATTTTGCGACCATTACCCTGCATATGAGGCATGCAAAACTTTGGCAATCTTCATTGCGGGCCATTATACGTGCCGGTCGCATAGAGCAATCCGTGGTGGAAGAGCGGATCAATATCAAAAAAAAGGGAGCGCAGCAATGTCGTGCTCTCCTTGTTGCGATGCGAGAGTTGATCTGCATCAAAATATTATTTCGAGGGTCATTCATCTTTCGCGCACTTGAGACTAGGGGAGCCTGGAAATGGGTCATAAGTCGCAACGAACTTCTGGCATGCAATATTCTTCAAAGATGTCACGTCGCCAGCTTCTGCATCGCGCCGCCATTGCGGCGGGAAGCGCCGGTGTCGCTGTAGCCACCTTGGCCGTCACCGCTAATCCGGCACAGGCCACAAAACTCTCACAGGCCGCTGCCGCATACCAGCCTACGGCTAAGGGCGGCCAAAGCTGCGCCACCTGCGCGTTGTTCCAACCGCCGGCGGCTTGCAGCGTCGTCGACGGTAAAATCAGTCCGTCGGCTTGGTGCAAGTTCTACGTGAAGAAGAACTGACACGCTTCCATTACTAACAAACAGCGATACCCCCTGTGAACTTGATCACAAGCGGTGTGATGGCTTTGCGCGCTTCGTGACGGCTCCGTACCGCTACGCCCCTCTAGTCCCTATGATTGCTGGGCCTGAGGGTGGCCCGTCATCCGGTATGCAACGGTACGAGGGTTAAGCCGGGTGTCCGGCACAGAGCCTCATGCATAGGAGACGGGCCTCATGGAACATACCAGATTTGTTGGCTTGGATATTCACAAAGAACGGATCTCGGTGGCGGTGGCGGAAAGCGGCCGCCGCGGAAGGCTGGAATACCTGGGCGAGATTGCCAATGATCCCGGCGCCATCGGCAAGTTGTGCGACCATCTCCGGCGTCCCGGCCAGCCGCTGGCGTTTTGTTACGAGGCCGGACCGTGTGGCTATGGCGTTCATCGCCAACTGACGACTCTCGGCCATCGGTGCGACGTGGTGGCGCCGTCACTAATTCCGACGAAGCCTGGCAATCGGGTGAAGACAGATCGTCGCGATGCCACCATGCTCGCGCGGCTTCATCGCGCGGGGGAGTTGACGCCCGTCTGGGTGCCCGACGCCGATCACGAAGCCATGCGCGACCTGGTCCGGTTGCGCAGTGTCGTGCGGCAAATCGTGACGCGCGCCCGCCAGCATCTCCAAGGTTTTCTGCTTCGTCACGGCCGCAAGCACGGCCGCGGAACCGCATGGCGCATGGCTTACCGGCGGTGGCTGTCGACTTTGGCCTTTGACCATCCGGCTCAGCAGATCGCATTTCAGGACTATGTCGATGCCGTCATGGATGCGGAACGGCGCCTGCAGCGTGTGGAGGAACAGATATCCAGCCTTCTCCCAGAATGGAATCTACGCCCGGTTGTCGACGCCTTGCAGGCGATGCGGGGCATCGCGCTGATCAATGCGGTGGTGCTGGTCGCGGAAGTTGGCGACTTCACACGCTTTTCAAACCCGCGCCAGCTCATGGCCTATTTCGGCCTGGTCCCGGGCGAGCGATCGAGCGGCGAGACCGTCCGGCGCGGTGGCATCACAAAGACTGGCAACGCCCATGTCCGGCGTGCGCTGATCGAGGGCGCCTGGGCTTATCGAATGAGGGCGCGCATCGGCCGCCACAAGGTCGATCGGATCGAAGCGCTGCCGAAAGTCGTTCGCGACATTGGCTGGAAAGCGCAAGTTCGGCTCTGCACCCGATATCGCCGGCTGAGCGCGCGCGGCAAGGCCGCAACGTCGTCAATGCCGCCATCGCTCGCGAGATGGTGGGCTTCATCTGGTCGATCGCCTGTACGGTTCGATCCGCGCCAAAGGCGATGTGACCATGACGTAGCGGACCACCGGAAGAAGGAGATCGCAAAACCAGGATCAGCCTCGGCGCGGTATACGGCGCTGGGGGCAGGACAATGCCGGGGAGCCCTCGTGTGCACTATGAGCCTTTGACGCTCGCCAACTAGACAGAGGCAGCCCCAAACGAAACAAGGTCATGCGGCTCGACCCGCGGATGAGAGATTGTTGACCGACGTTCAAGTCCCGCCTCCTGCGCCGCATATCCGTCGTACAAATGCCTCTCTACCGTCGATCGGAATCGGCGGGCCATTTCCTGTGTCAAAGATCCTTGCCAGCAATCATGAGAGTGACGGGATTTTCCCGCAACTAAGAAATAGGTAAATTATCTCAGTTCCGAGAATTTCTCCCAAATTCGGTAACATCGAATGACTCCAAGATCGATGTGCGAAAGCCGTCGAAATTGAGTGCGGCTGCATTCCACTGGCGATGCTTGCAGCTTCAATGTCTCCCACGTCCAACGAATCCGCCGGCGTCACTAAAGCGCCTGCTCTAGGCAACGGCTGACACCAAAGCGCCTCATAAACAATGCATTGAACCGAGAGGCGCACGGCTGCGTGTCGTGAAGATGGGCCTATGCAGCAATTCGTGCTGCTCCTTCTGACCTTACAAATCTATTCGGCACATTGCGAGCCCGAATGATTCCAAACAAGTGACGCTGATAACAATTTCTCCGATCTCGAATTTCGAAATTCTAGGACCAAGTTAATTCTCGGAAATGAGAGTATGCAATTAAGCGCAATCTCGAATTTCTTGGAAAAAGGGCAGTTTTCTATCTTGGCACGCAAGTTGCTCCTTAATCGACGTGGATAGACCGCGGCCTTCCACGCCTATTGCAGACGCGACTTCATTTGGAGAGCAAATCGTGCCCAAGCATATCGTCCGGCTCCTTGTGCTTCTTGTCGTACTGGCTGCGTTGTTCGCTGCCGGAAAACGCTTTCTACCGCCGCATTCGTTCTGGGCCTATGGCCATTACCGTGCCGCCTCGGTGGAGGAGATCGCCAGCGCCACACCGAAGATCCGCGACGCGACGTCCTATGCGAAGGTCTTTCCGAAGGAATATGCGGTCTGGTCCGACGGCATCCACAAGGTCGTGCAGTGCCAAGTCTGTCACATGGCACAAGCGATCGGGCCCATTCCCACGACCGCGTCCGCGGCACGTGTCGCGCAAGCGGCGGCCGGAATACCCATGCCATACGATTCGTTGAAGCTGTGCGTCGAATGTCATCAGCGGATCGCTGGCCGGCCGGCAACCCAGCCGCAGATCGTCGTCTCCACCCACGCGCAGGGCAAGCAGTGCACCGCCTGCCATAATCCGCATTCGCCCCTGACTTCGCCAAGCGGCGGACCAATCGTTCTTGCCAGCGTACCGGGCGGCGCAGCGGACGTGGGGGCGGGAAAGGCCAAGGCCGCCGCAGTTTGCGCGGCCTGCCACGGTGCTTCCGGCATTAGCACTCTCGGTACCTTCCCGAATCTCGCCTGCCAGAAGAATGAATATCTAAGTGGTGCACTGACCGCCTTCCAGAGCGGCGGACGCAACAATCCGATCATGAGCCCGGTCGCGAAAGGTCTGAGCGCGGCCGACATACGAAACCTAGCGGCCTATTTTTCGGGCTTGTCCTGCCGGACCTGAACGACACCGGCCACCATCTGCAAGGGAAACAGGAAAAAGAACATGAGTGACACCAAACCTACCAAGCAGGAAATGGGCCGGCGCGGCTTCATGCGTCTGCTCGGGGAATTGTCCGCTACCGCGGCGGTGTGTTCGGGCGCGGCTGCGGTCGCGCTGCAGAACACACCGGCGGCCGCCAGGACCGAGGCGGAATTTCCGGCAAAGGGGCCGGTTCCCGGATATGACTGGACAAAACACCGCTGGGCGTTCGGCGTCGACACCACGCGCTGTATCGGCTGTTTGCGCTGTGTCGAAGCGTGCAAGGTTGAAAACAACGTTCCGTTCAATCCTAACGACTACCGCACCTGGGTAGAGCGTTATGTCTATCTCGAGGGTGAGGACAAGCCGCGGGTCGACAGCCAGGACGATCCCGTAAACATCGCGGCGGCAGATATACCGACCAATTACCGCTTCGCCAACCGCTACAAGGGCGACAAGGTCGAGAAGTCCTTCTTCGTCGCCAAGCTCTGCAATCATTGCGAGAACCCGCCCTGCGTTCAGGTCTGTCCGGTCGGCGCTACTTATAAGACGCCGGACGGCGTCGTGCTGATCGACAAGAACTATTGCATCGGCTGCCGCTATTGTGTTCAGGCCTGCCCATACGGCGCGCGGTACTTCAATGAGGAAACAAACACCGCAGACAAGTGCACCTGGTGCTACCACCGGATCACGAAGGGGCTGAAGCCCGCCTGTGTCGAGGTTTGTCCCGTACAAGGCAGAATCTTCGGCGATCTCAACGATCCGGGCAGCGAGATCAACGAATTCATACGCACGCACCGGGTGCGTGTGCTCAAGCCGTGGACCGGAAACGGGCCGCACGTCTTCTACAACGAAATCGACAGCGAGGTGTCCTGATGGGCACGCTGGTTCATATTGCTTCCTACGTGGCGTCGCCCTACTCGGGCTACGTCTATCCGAACGAGACCGTTCTGCCGTGGGGCGTCCTCATCGTCATCTACCCGTACATCACGGGTCTGGTCGCGGGGGCCTTCATCGTTTCGAGCCTTTACCACACCTTCCGGCTCGAGAATTTCAAGCCGGTTGCTCGCCTGGCCCTGATTTCGGCGTTCGCGTTCCTGTGCTTCGCGCCTATGACCCTGCTGTCGCATCTCGGCCATCCGGAGCGGGCCCTGGAGGCGATCTGGACTGCCCACTGGACCTCGGCCTTTGCGGCCTTCGGGTACGTGGCGGGCTTCTACGCCGTCCTCCTCATGCTGGAAATCTGGTTTGCCTTCCGGGCCGACATCGTCGCCATGGCGCAGTCGGCGGCCGGCTGGAGGCGCAGGCTCTATCGCGTACTGACGCTTGGCTCTTATGACGTGTCAGAGCGCGCCCTGCGCTACGACCACAAATGGGCCACGGCCCTGGCCGCACTTGGCATCCCGGCCGCTGCCGGTCTGCACGGTTATGTCGGCTTCGTATTCGGCTCGCTGAAATCGCGCGAATGGTGGTCGTCGGACCTCATGCCCATCATCTTCCTCCTATCCGCTGTGGTCTCTGGCGTGGCTGCGCTCGTCGTCATCTATGTGGTGTCGTCGATGGTCCGAAAGACTAAGCTCGACCAGAAGTGCATGCGGGGACTCGCTTGGGTGATGTGGGGCTTCCTGATCGTCACCGTCGTTGTGGAAGGTCTCGAATATGTCGAGATGTTCTACCGGCGCCTCGAAGGTATCGACGTGATCGAACAATTGATCACCGGGCCCATCTGGGCTGGTCTCACGATCCAGGCCCTGTGTTCGGTGATTCCGCTTGTCATATTGAGCGGGTTGCTGGCTTGGCGCACGCAAGGCCGGACCTTGACGTTCTGGATGAGTTTCTCCGCTGTGCTGATGATGGTCGCGGTGCTGGCGATGCGCTGGAACGTCGTGATCGGTGGGCAGGAGCTTTCCAAGACTGCAAGAGGCTTCCTGACGTTCTATCCACCGCTCTGGGGCCGCGAGGGCGTCGTCTGGGCACTGTCCCTGTTTGCCAGCAGCTTCGTCTGGCTATGGTTCTTGGTACGTCTGTTGCCGCCTTGGGAGCGTGCCGAAACGGCCGAAGCGAATCCCGAGACGTCCGGTGTGGTTGACGGTGTGCCCGCATGGGAATCCGCGCGGGTATCGGAAGAAGGAGCGTGAGTCATGAACGCGCAAGTCTTGATGAAACTAGCACTGATCCCGTTCGTTGTCGCTCTCGCAGGTTGTTACCGAGAGGTGAGCTTCAAGACCGACGTCCACCCGATATTGGAGGCACGGTGCATCTCTTGTCACTCGCCCGGCGCGCCAGGCTGCGTCGCAAGCGGTTTTAGCGTGGCGACCTACCAAAGTGTGATGAAGGGCACTAGGTACGGTCATGTGGTAATCGCGGGAAGTAGCGCCGCCAGCACGTTGGTCCGGCTGATCAACCATGAGGCGGATCCCTCGATCGCCATGCCCAAGAGTCATACGCCGGGTGCACCCTCGGAATGGCTCACCCCGGACCAGATCAAGGTTATCCAGGAGTGGATCGATCAGGGTGCCAAGGACAACTGAGCGCCGCAGCCGCATGCCGTGGGCGAGATGGTATATGTGAGATATCACCTAGCTCGGCCCCATAACGCCGATTGGAGCGCATCGTGCCGCCTTAGCCCTGGCGGCGCCGGTCGCAAAGATATGAACGAACGCCATGATCGGGCTCATCGCACCTGTGGGCGCAAGCAGCAGTTCGCTTTTTTCACGCGAATAAGTATCGCCTACCGTGGGAGGACGGATTCATCTGGTCTTATCGAAATCGCCTCTGGTGGTACTAGGCTTTGAGGCCACGCACCTCCAATCTTGCTCCACTGGCAGTGGCAGATCATCTGGTAGCTGCCAAGAGAAAACAACAAGGATTAGGAGGAAATGAATGGAAATCGCACCGGCAGATGTGGCCAGATAGGGTTATTTCAATGTGTAGAAGTCCGATGGAAGGCCGCGAATTTGGTCGCCAGACGGCGAGAGCGTTCTGTATGGGGGCGACAAATGCTATTTGCGTTCCGGCGCGAAGTGGCCGCCGATGCGCCGATCTCCATTCAGCGACTTACCAAGGGCGCTCTTCCGCCAAGTCGATCGCTGCGGCTTGATATATGAAGTCGTTCGTTGTCGCGTTTTTTCACCTTGCCGAAATGGCTGGCGGTCGAGGCCGCCGCAGCGGGCGGCGCATGGGCCATCTAGCGGAAGACGGGAGCGGACACGCCTCCCTGCTATCGCGCATGCGCCGAAGTTCCTTGCGCTCCAAGGGGCGGATCATTTTCGCTCTGTTCATGGGCTACAGTATCCTACTCAGCGGCTTTGTCATGTACGAAAAGGGCGTGCTGCTCAAGGAATTCATCGATCTCCAAGACATCACCGACACCGCCAGTTCGCTTGGCCAGTTCAACGCCGATGCCCTTCTCATCGGCGACGTACCTGTCGCCACCGGCGATCCCCGCTATACCGGAACAGAAGTATCCGAGGCGCGGGTGAGCCTGCGTGCCATGTGGAACCAATATGCCAAGCTTACCGCTAGCGTTCCGGAGGTTCCGCTGGCGCTGGAAAGGCTGGATACGGCCTTGCAAAAACTCGCAACGCAGCCGTCGGAAACCGCGTTAAACGCGCTGCGCACGCAATTGATGAGCGAGCATGCCAGCCTGAGCAGCTTGGGCGACCGCCTGCGTCGGCGCCGCGACGCGCTGGCGGAACAGTACCGCCAACGCAGCAACTCGGTGGCGATCATCGCACTGCTGCTCGGCGCTGGAGGCATCGTGACCTTCGGCATCGTCATCATCGTGTTCTTCACGCGTCTCACCAACGACGTCCTCATAATGAAGGACTACGCGAAGGGGATCGCCAGCCGCAATCGGCATAAAGAGATACGGCTCTCCCGGCATGACGAGGTCGGCGAGCTTATGGATGCGATCAACCGCATGTCGGGGGAACTGGACGTGCGCGACAAGCAGCTGGAGATCGAACATCGGAAGTACTTCTACCGAGAGAAGATGGCTGCGATCGGCGATCTCGCAACCGGAATCGCACATGAAATCGGTAACCCGATCTCTGCTATCGCTGGCGTAGCGGCTTCCATGCAGGAAGTGCAAGCTGCTGGCGCCTGCCTGAATCCGAGTTGCAAGTGCCAGCCGACACTGATCCTCGCCCAGACGGCACGCTTGGCGGCGATCGCGCGGGAGATCGCCGACTTCGCCATGCCTGTGCCCGCCGAGCGCCACCTGCTTAACGTAAACGAAGTCATCCAGAGCACCTGCGTCTTCTTGCGCTACGACCGCCGATTCCGCGGCATCGCGCTGGAGACGAACCTGAACAGAGGCGTTCCGGCGATCTGCGCTGTCCATGACCGGTTGGTCCAGATTTTTATGAATCTGTTGATCAACGCAGCGGACGCCCTGGAGAATCTGACAGATCGTGCCCCGCGCGTTGCCATCACGACCGGGGTGGACGACGGCCAGCTCTACGTCACCGTCGAGGACAATGGTTGCGGCATGGACGAGAAGGTGCGCCGGCACGCCTTTGAGGCCTTCTATACAACCAAGCGTCCGGGCCGGGGAACAGGTCTGGGGCTGTCACTTTGCTACTCGATTCTCGAGGAGCTCGGTGGTAAAATTGAAATAGATTCAAGCCCTGGCGCGGGAACCTGCGTCAGGGTCACGTTTCCCCTCAACGCACAAGCGGACGAGGAGGTGGGACGCCAGGGATGACGACTCAGATTCTGATCGTCGATGACGAACTTGCGATCCGGCAGATTCTCGGCGCCGCGTTGAAGACTGCGGGCTATGCGATCGACGAAGCTGGTTCGGGCGAAGAGGCGCTCGCGCGGCTGGCCACCGGCGAGATTGATGTAGTGCTCTGCGATATTTGTCTGCCAGATCTCAGCGGCATCGACGTGTTGACCCGCACGCGTACGCTTGGCGTCGATACAAAGTTCATCATGATCACCGCCTTCGCGTCGATGGACACGGCCATCGAGGCCATGCGTGCGGGAGCAGCTGATTATATTATAAAGCCGCTCTGCCACGAAGAGGTTCTGCATAGGCTCCGGCAGGTCTGCGAGCTGAAGAATATGCGCGACGAAAACCGGATGTTGCGCAAGCTGGTTACAAGCGACGCGGATCAGAAATATCGCTTTAAGAGCCTTGCGATGCAGGAAATGGAACGCTTGGCGAAGAAAGTTGCTCCAACCGATGGCACCATCCTGATTACGGGGGAAAGCGGTGTCGGCAAGAATGTCATTGCGCACGATATTCATCAGAACAGCTGGCGCTCCGAGGCGCTTTTTCTTCCCGTCAATTGTGGGGCGATCCCCGATACGCTGGTCGAGAGCGAGCTGTTCGGACACACCAAAGGGGCGTTCACCAGCGCAGATAAGGCGCGCAAGGGGCTGTTCCTGCAGGCAGAAGGCGGCAGCATTCTGCTAGATGAAATCGGTGACCTGCCGCTGCCGGTCCAGAGCAAGCTCCTGCAGGTGTTGGAAGAGAAACAGTTCCGGGCGGTGGGCAGCGAGCGGATGCAGAAAGCCGACGTCCGGATCATCGCAGCGACGAATCGCAATCTGAGCGAGATGGTCACTGCGAAGTCCTTCCGGGAGGATCTCTACTTTCGGCTCAACGCCATTCACATTGACGTGCCGCCCTTGCGCGAGTTGCGCGACGATATTCCAGGGCTCGTGCAGTTCGTGCTGGAACGCTGTGCCACCCGCTTGGCGCCGAAGCGCAAGCTGGCAATCGATCCGCTCGCCGAAGAGTTGTTGGTATCCTACAACTGGCCCGGAAACATCAGAGAACTGCGAAATGTTGTCGAGTCGGCGTTCATCCTGGCGGAAGGAGACACGATCACCATCGCCGACCTGCCCAATGAGATCGGCGGCGTTCATCGGGGTGGCCGCGGAGAGGCGTCCCGCTTCGCCCGGGCGATCGGCGACCTGAATCATCAAGTGCGGGCGTTCGAGGCAACCCTGTTGACGCAGGCGCTCCAGGAGGCCAACGGAGACCGGCGGATGGCGGCCCAGCGGCTGGGAATCGGCGTCTCGACCCTGTATCGCAAGCTCGAAGAGTTCAATCGGCTGACGTCCTGATTCGGTGGGCGGCTAAGGCCTATCCGAAGGCGCGGTGCCCACCAGCGTGCTTGCTACCTTGTCGACTGCCTGCCAGCGGAACGCCGGGCCAGACGCCGTGCACGGAAATCAGATGGGCATGCACGTCGATGTCGGCCGGCGCGGCCACGCCCTTGCCCGAACCTGGCGCCTTCAACGCGTAGAACGGCCCGTCCATCCGCGCCTCGTAGGCGTGGCGTAAGCAGTATCCCAAGCCATAACGACCACATACAGATAGGTTGCTGGTGCAAATGCCACAACCGACTGATCAAAATCTCAAACGCTTCTTCAAGAACTCTCGCGGAGCAAGCTTCATAGATCAGTGCGTACGACAAACGAAAATGTCACGGCTCCCTATCCGCGCACAGCCCTCCTGATACTGTCATATTCAATGTCTAAGTCCGAGATTGACAAGTCGGCGGATTGCGTACGTTCGGGACACTCTACCTTGCTGGCGGGAAATCCACTGATCAATCGCCTTCAATTCATCTTGGGCAAATAGGACTCTAACGCACTGCGGTCGACGTGGAACTAAACTTGTCGTAACCTCCTGTCGTAGATGTTGCCGAAGAAGCCGGACTGTCTTGGTTCCAATGCCCCGGATTTGCGAGAGCTCCTGTTCACTTAGCGCATGTAGCTGTCTCCGCGAATGAATCCCTGCCGCAAAGAGTGCGATGATAGCGCGCACAGAAATTCCGAGTGGAACAAACGCCGATTTGGCCCTCCTCAAATTCATTTTCTGTATTCTCGGGTTTGGGTTTGCCGCTGATCCCCGCTCCGCGATGAGGCGCATAGGTTCGGAGTGCCAAGTCTTTTTCATCTTAGTTTATCTAGGTAAGTCATCGGGATTCCAAGGTTTTCAGATCATGGCTTGGATTGAAGCGGGTGGCAAGAACGCGAACGGCCTGAGGCTGAGATATTCGACTTTCTCGGCGATCGGTCGGTGTCGATCGGATCTGGTAACGGTGGGTTCCAATGTCTTTCGTTCCGGCGGGACGGCGAAGATTCATAATCTATTGCACAGGGCAAGGGTGATGAACCGATCGGCGCCTCGGGCGGATGTCAACACAGTCCGTCCCCACACTAGCCAGTGTCTGCGGGGATCCGCTCAATGAAAATGCAAAGGATACGTGCCTTCTTATCGAGGAAAAGTCCGGCGACGAAGCGATCCCGAATATCGCCAGCTTGAACGGCAGCACCCAATAGGTAGCCTACCGCATCCACGAGAATGTGGCATTTCTTGTTCGCAACCTTCTTTCCCGCATCATGGCTGCCCAAATCGTAAAGCCTCCTTGTCTGCACTTCTTCTGAGCTGGCGCAGTTGCTCGCGCCAACCTCGCGTCATCACCGCAACGCAAACCGAACATATCGGGTATACTCATCCTCGCCAGAGATATACTCCACGCTGCACGGAAATCCTGCATCCGTCTCGCACCTGATTGCTAGCGGCAACGAGCCGCTCAATTTGGCCGCCACGTTGAAGCAGAAGGAAAACCAGACGTGGCCGCCCGCTGCCCTCGGAGCCGACGAAGTACGCGAAGTCTTCCGTCCCGACAGATGGGGCGGTTTCTGCCTTAAGCTCAAGAGCCGAAACGGTAGACGAACTATAGGGTGCGATGGGGCCCTCGTCCGATTGGAAGCCGTTCGCTCCCGTACGGCATTCTGTCACCGGGTGCCCGTCCGGATGTGCGGCACAGCGTACAAGTCGCTGAAATCTTTATAGGATATCAAATTGTTTGGCGCTCTTATGCATGCGTCTACGAATGATAACAGTGATTTCACCACTTTCACCGAACAATCTGCAGTCGCCGCGCTGGAACGTCACAATGCCGTTCGATCACATGTGTCGGCAGGCTGGGAATCTCGTTCGCGCATGCTGGCGGGCGAAGCACGGTCCGGGAGCATTGCTACGCTCACAGCGCTGTAAAATCGCATGCAAAAGTGGCTCTGGCGCATATTTGGTGCAGGAGGTGTCAATTTGCGCCGAGCAACCTCGCTTCGAGAAGATCGAGTTTGGCGCGGCCATACATCTGGCGTTTGACGAGCTTGAGCTTGGTGATCTGTCCTTCGGTTTACCTCCACTACGATGCGGTGTCGGGCCGGGTCTATATCGCGCATGGCTCTGAAGTGACCGTTGTCGACGGGCAAACGGGCAAGATCATCGGTTCGATCACCGGGATGCCCGGCGGCACGCACGGCATTGCATTCTCCCATGCCACTGGTCAGGGCTTTACCGATGACGGGCAAGCCGGCGACGCGGTGGCCTTCAACCTCAAGACTTTGAAGGTCACCAAACGGATCAAGGCGGAACCCGATGCCGACGGCGTCATCTACGATCCAAACAGCCGTCATGTCTTCGTGATCGACGGAGATTCCGGTGCCCTGACCGTAATCGATCCCAAGACCGACGAAGCGATCGCCACAGTGAAGGTCGGTGCTCCGCTGGAGTTCGGGGTGTCGGGTCATAACGGCAAGCTCTATGTGAACGGCGTGAAAGATCACGACATCGTCCGGATTAACACTGGAACCAACGCCGTCGACGCGCATTGGAATATGCCGGGTTGCGAGCATCCTCGCGGCCTGGCCATTGACCGGCAGCATCACCGTCTGTTCTCGACCTGCGCAAACGCCAGGATGGTCGTGCTCAATGCGGATAACGGTTCCATCGTTGCCCGCTTGCCGATCGGTGAGGGATCGGACGCGGCGCGTTTCGATCCAGGGCGGCAACTCGCCCTCAGTTCCAACTTCAGCGGAACCTTGTCGGTGATCCGCGAGGATAGCCCGGACAAGTATACCGTGCTTGCCCCCGTCAAGACCAAATTGAGCGCCCGGACACTGGGGCTCGACGCGAAGACGGGCCGGGTTTTCCTGCTGGCCGCGGACATCAAAGTGAACCCGGCCGCGTCACCAAAGGACTACCGTCACCGGTACCAGGTCACGCCGAATTCGTTGAAGCTCTATATGCTGGATCCCGCGCGATAGACGACGGTTCTCCTGCGGCGTCTTCGGCGCCGCGGGGCCGCACCCAAGCCTATGTTTCTGCACCCCGCCGCCGCGAAATCCGCTCGAGCACAACCGGCATGGCCAGCAGCACGAGCGGCAATTGCACGATGATCCCGGCAATGATGGCAATGGCGAGCGGCTGGAGCATCTGGTCGCCCGACCCGCTGATGGCTGCGCCGAGCGGAATCAGGGCCAGGATCATGGCCAGCGTGCTCATCATGATCGGCCGCAGACGATTGAGAGCCGCCTGGTAAAGCGCCTCGCGCGTCGACATGGCGGATTCCAGGGTCTGAAACTCCGAGGCAAAGAAAATCGCCATCTCCGTGGCGATACCCACGATCATGACGGTGCCCATCATCGCCGTGATGTTGAATTCCACGCCGGTCAGCCATAGGCCGATGAAGACAGCGCCGCTGGAAATGATGGCGCTGCCGATGATGACCGCCGACAGCAGAAAACGGTCATAAAGGAACAGCAGCAGGATGAATTCGGCGATGGCCGCGGCGGCGAAGACTTTGATCATGCCGTTCAGGGCCATCTGCTGCTGTTTGTAGGCGCCGCCGATCGTATAATAGACGTCGGGTGGCAACAGGCCGGGCCGGTGAAGGATCTGTTGGACTGCCGCGATGGTGGAGCCGAGATCATGCCCGCCCCCGATTTCCGCGGTGATCGCCACGATTTGGGCGAGATTGTCGCGGGTGATCTGCGGTTGTCCGCTGACGAACTTGATCTGCGCCACGGTCTTTAGCGGGAACACATGTCCGCTCGATGAGCGGATCAATAGCTGGCTCAGTTGATCGCGGTAGAGATTCGCGTGCTTTGATCCGAGCCACAGGCGCACGCCAACATCCTGCACTGCACCCAGATAGTGTGTGACCACGGCGCCGTTCAAGTAATGATAGATTTGGGCCTTTACGTCGGCCGGCGTCATGCCCTGCGTGGCCGCCGCGGCCGGATCTACGTAGATTTCGAGCGCGTCGCCGGCCGGGACCACGCCGTCAATCACGGAGGCCGGCTGGATGCCGGGCACTTTGGCAATCGCGTCCGCCACCTTTGGCGCCAATTCAGTCAAAACGTCAGGGTTCTTGGCGCTGAGTTCGATCACGACAGGCTGCCGGCG
>JAKALI010000552.1 GCA_021813195.1 Pseudomonadota bacterium | reverse complement strand
GACCGCCAGCCGGCCGTCGGCACCGAATTCGGAGATTGTATCGTTCAGCACTTCGATGAGCTCCAAATGCTCGTCGTCGATGGCGCCGTAGTGGAAGTAAGCCGATTCCGGGAGATGGAACGGTCTCGTCCCGATATCGTAGCGTGTCCTGGCACCCGCCGGAGTATCGGTCATCGGTCGATGCTCGCGTCCGGAATACCGCCCCTCTGGGAACGACATCTCATCGTGGCTCATCACGCGTGCTCCTTCGCAAACGGCTCGGAGCGGTCACGGTGTAGTTTGAAATGAAATCGCTTAACTTTTGGTTGCACGCCTGCCGCAATACCGCGGGAAGTATTTCGATCTACAGAAAGTTACCCATACGTAATGTATACGACGTCTTCTGTATTGGGCGCTCATTTCCAGCACTTTGTGGTTCATGCGTCTCCGACATTTTTTGTTTGCGCACTGAATGGTTTACTCGGTGCTCCGTCAATCATCAGCTTTAGGTAGATCGACCGGTTCGGCAGGTTGAGCACGTCTTCGACGCCGAAGGTCGGCTGAAACTCCTTCGCTAGGATCGCGGCATCCTCCGGCCCCACTCGAAACGAAATCAGTGTCCCGGCATTGCCGAGCACGGCATGGCGGATATCCGGCTCAAGCTGGTGCATATGCTGATTTGCGAGCGTCAAGCCGACGCCATATTTGCGCAGTTCGCTCATCATGTTGGCGAGCATGAGCGTGGTGAAGTTCTGGAATTCGTCGATGTACACATGGAACGGGCGGCGCTCGGCAGCCGATATATCGGCTCGGCTGAAAGCCGCAAGGCCCAAAGTGGAGACGATCAGGCTGCCGAGCGTCAGGGCGCTGTCTTCGCCAAGCTGGCCCTTCGACAGGTTGACGAGCAGCACCTTCCCCTCGTCCATGACCGACCGGACGCGAATGTCGTGTTCTGGATTGACCAGGATGCGATAGAGCGTCGGGTCGGCAAGAAGCGCGCCGAGTTTGTTCTGGATGGGCGCGATGGTATCCGCGCGCTGGCGGAAGTGGTAGTTCTCAAACTCGTACCGCCAGAAGCTGCGGACGGTTTCGTTGCGAATGCGTCCGGCAATGTCTTTCCGGTATGCTTCGTCGGAGTAGAGGCGAAGGATATCGGGAAGCCGAGCGTCCTCTTGTTCGAGGAGCGCGTACAGCGTATTGCGCAGCACATGCTCCATGCGGATGCCCCAGGCGTCCGGCCACAGCTTCTTCAGGGTTTCGAGGAAGCCGGAGACGGCAAGCGGAATCTTGTCGTCCCGTACACGGCGGAGGGGATTGTATCCAAAGGGACAGGCGCCATCCGGCGCGTTGAGATAGATGACGCGGCCCTGCTCTTCAGCAGCCGCGTCCTTGGCGATCTGTTCTACAAGGTCGCCATGAGGATCAATGAGCGCAAAGCCGCGCCCTGCTTCCAGGTCTTGGCGCGCTAGGGTCTCGATGAGCGTGGACTTGCCCACGCCGGTCTTGCCAATGATGTACGTGTGCAAAAGGCGATCCGCTTGCCGGATACTGACCGCACGTCGCCCAATCCGGAAATTGGTTTCGCCCAAGTACGAGATATCGACCTCATATCGATGGTCCATGGCCGGATTGTTCGCACGAATGCACGAAGGGTGGCAGAGGGGAATTTCTGACCTGCTGTAAACCTCTTAACTCTCGTTACCATCCGACTCGTTGCCGTCCGCATGGGTGCCCATGCCTTCGCGCTGAATGCCATAATGTCCTCCAACAAAGACCCTGTATCGCGTCCATCGGTCAAAACCAAATGCGTCCTTGTAACGAACCTCGCCGTGCGCGACGAGCGCCAGAGCCTGGCTCACAAGCGCATTGTGTTCAAAGGCAGTCAGCATTGCTGGATTGATGGTACCGGGCCGAGCGAAAAGGCTTATCTTGTGTGTATCCTGCCCGGCTCCCAGCGTCGTCTTTGAAATATGAGGGTTGTTAAAATCAATAGGCGAAAGCGCGTTGCTATCTATTGGCCATGGTACAAGGTCGATATCACCGAATATCTGAACATCGTATGCCGGCGTCTGTCCGGTATTCCTGAATTGTAAATGAGCAACAGCGTTAGTGCCGGCTCCGAGAGCGACAGCGACATCTCTTCTCGCAGAGGACGAAATCGATTGACCACTCAGAAATACATAGGCTCGTAATTGGCGCTCACTGGACGTTTTAGAGTGCTCCAACGTACGTCCTGTAACGCGCCAGAGACCAATTGTAGAAATTGCGAGCACAACGGTAAAAAGTGCTGTAATGGCAGCACCGTTTCCGTCAACGAATACACCGAGGCACCACCACCCGATCGCGAAAGCCCCGTCGCCGATTCCGTGGACTGACAAACCAACGTTTACCTGACGGTTTGCAACAACGCATGCCCAAAAAAGGTGAGATTGATTTACAAAAAATACCAGCGGGATCAATACGATCAACGTAATTATCAACCAACGACGCCATCGGATCACACTTACCCAATTTAGCGCATCCTCAGCGTTCCTGAACATCCGTCGACCCTAGTTCCTAGTCTCTAATGCAGCCAGACTAGCCACGAGGACTGCAATAGTGAAGACCTCATTACGCGATAGAGCACTCCTCGTTTCAGGTTTATACAGATCGACCATAGAGTAGCTTTTCGATTAAGCGCGGGCGCGTGAACGACAGTTCTTAACCAGACAGCCATCCGCCTCGCAGATGACTCCCCTATAACACTTCGTACACAAAGAGCTCTCTGGCAAGGGGGGACGTTGTTTCAATCGGGACGTGCGCAACTGGGTCATGGTTCCGGAACTCGAAACTACACGAAACGATACGCGTTCCGCGCTGCGCCTCGGAGAAAACCTTCTCCTCTATCTTCGCGAGAACGCTGGGGCTTAGGTAAAGGTATATATGTGTCGCATCGGAAATGTTTGCGCCCGCGAGGTCTTCAAACCGAAGCTCAATGCCGTTTCGCCTGCGGAACCTGCCCATGCTGTACGGAATGAGCCCCTTCTCTATGCCCACATAACGTGCCACCGGTACTCGCTGACGTGCTGCGGCAAGAATTTTTGCGTCACCACACCCCAGGTCATACAGAATGTCGCCAGGAGAAAGGTCGAGCGCTTTAAGAACCGGCTCAAGCGCGTGGTCGCGGGTTGGCACGAACCACACGTCAGCTCTAAATGCGTCAATCAAGACCGCCAGCCCAATACCGCACCACGCAAAGACGACGAGTGCGCAAACACCGAGTACGACGATTTCCGCTATCACGAACTAAAGTATAGCGTGAATGAGCGACCCTGAAACGTATTCTAGGTTCACCCCCCATCGACAATCGATCATGCGCAGTCGTGTTGAATCCATCCGACCGTTTTCACTCGCGACGATCCGCATCCAGGGCAACAGCCGCCCTCCGGGTCGCAGGCCTGACAATGAACGCAGCCGCAATCCTTGCACTCCCAGATTGACTCTCCGTCCTCCACATTAGAGCACCGTGGGCAATGGTCGTACTCGTCCTTCGCCAAATTTCCATCGCCATCTCCAGCGTGTCCACCAACGACGCTCCCTACGTTTTCAAAGCCACTATCACTCCCACAGTTCGGGCATGCGCCATGTTTGTCGTCGCAGTCCCTGCAATGCACAGTACCGCACCCACCACAGGACCAAATGCCGGTACCTATCTTGTCATTTCCGCAGTATGGACACTCGTGATATTCAGCCATCCTTTAGGCCCTCTCGCGCAGTACGGTGGAGAACTTATACTCGGAAATGCATCAATTTTCTAGAGACGTAGGGGCTTTGGGGACTTCGTGCCCGACATATGGGTCGCCCGCGTGCTGTTCAAGAATCTGCAGAATTCTCCCTGCCCGAGTTCGAACATCATCCCGAAACGGTCCACACAAAAAGGAAAAGC
>JAKALI010000551.1 GCA_021813195.1 Pseudomonadota bacterium | reverse complement strand
AAATTATGAAAATCACAATTCGCGACCCCGTCGCTGACCTCTAAACAAACAATCATGTCGCCAATTATTCCCTCTCGTACGCCAAAGACCGAAAACCTCGCCTCGCTAATCTACCTGTTGCGCGGTGAAAGGGTGCTATTGAGCGAGCACCTTGCCCAGTTATACGGGGTGTCGGTTGGCGTGCTCAACCAGGCCGTCAAACGCAATATCGTGCGATTTCCAGATGACTTCATGTTTCAGCTTACCCGTGACGAGACCAATGCGGTACAGGCTTCAAGATCACAAATTGTGATCTTGAAGCGGGGACAGAACATCAAGTATCTCCCTTACGCTTTCACCGAACAGGGCGTCGCCATGCTCTCCAGCGTTCTGCGCTCACCGCGCGCGGCTGAGGTGAACATCGCCATCATGCGCACTTTCGTGCAGTTGCGCCGCCTGATGGACTCCAACCGCGATCTCGCGCGCCGGATCGAGGCGCTGGAGAAACGCTACGACGAGCAATTCGCCACCGTCTTCGATGCTATCAAGCGTCTGATTGCGGAAGACGAAAGCCGCAAGGCAAAGCCTAAGCGCGGCATCGGCTTTCTTGCTGAACCTCGAGCCAAATACAAAGTTCGCACCTGAACCTGACGCACCGACACCATGGCCAAGAAATCGAACAACCCAAAGACCGTCGAAGCCCTCAAGCACGACGAGGCGACGCGCAAGAACATCCCCACGGCCGAATACCAGTCCGTACTGCAAAAGGCGGAGCAGAACCCCGTGCGCGTGGCCTACGAACGGCGCAACCGCGATCTCGACCCGCAACTCGTGTGGCGTGGCAAGGACGAACAGGACTGGAGCGATCTCGTCGTCCATGCACCGCCGCTCTATATCCAGGAAAAAGTCCACCCCAAGGCTCTGATCGACGACCTGCTGCGCGAGACGCGAGAGCGCGAGCACGAGGCCGGGCAGACCACAGCGGATTTATTTGCCGACTTCAACGGCATGCCGAAGGGCGTGGACAAGACCGAGTTCTACCAGCACGACCAGAACTGGTCGAACCGCATGATCCTGGGGGATTCGTTGCAGGTGATGGCCAGCCTCGCGGAGCGTGAAGGGTTGCGGGGGAAAGTGCAGTGCATCTACCTCGATCCGCCGTACGGCATCAAGTTCAACAGCAATTTCCAGTGGAGCACTACCAGCCGCGACGTTAAAGACGGCAATGCTGGCCACATCACCCGCGAGCCGGAGCAGGTGAAAGCATTCCGCGACACATGGCGCGACGGCATCCACTCATACCTGACTTATTTGCGCGACCGTCTCACCGTCGCGCGGGATTTGCTCACAGACTCGGGATCGATCTTCGTGCAGATCGGCGATGAGAACGTCCATCGTGTACGGGCGGTGATGGACGAGGTGTTTACGGACGAGAATTGCGTAGCACTCATCACAATCGAGAAAACGAGCAGTCAGACACAGGACTATCTTTCACCCGTAACCGATTACCTCCTTTGGTACTCGAAGCGCAAAGAGTCAATGAAGTTTCGGAGCGCTTGGCTTCCAAAGGCGGCAGGCCAGGCCGGGGCTGCCGAGTATTCGCGAGCTGAGTTTCCTGATATGACTCGACGTCCCATGACTTCGAGCGAGAAGGCCGACAATACTCTCTTAGACCCAAGTGCCCGGATTTATCGTCAAGACAATCTGACAAGCCAGAGCCTCGGCCGCGAAAAAGGGGAAGGTGCCGCCTCATGGTTTCCAGTTGCAGTTCAGGGCGTGGAATACCGCCCGAGTCTTTCCAATCGGTGGAAGACAAATCAGCAGGGGATGGATCGTCTGGCTTTCGCTAGTCGCTTGGAACCGCGCGGCAACAGTTTGAGCTACGTGAGGTTCATCGAGGATTTTCCTGCGGTGAGCATTAACAACGTCTGGGGTGACGTCAAATTCTCTAGTCGCTCGGAGGACAAGACATACATCGTTCAGACTTCAGCACGAACGGTTCAACGTTGCATCCTCATGACCACAGACCCCGGCGACCTTGTACTCGACCCGACCTGCGGTTCAGGCACAACGGCGTTCGTCGCCGAACAATGGGGACGTCGTTGGATCACTATCGACACCTCGCGCGTGGCCCTCGCATTGGCTCGCGCCCGCATCATGGGCGCGCGCTATCCGTACTATCTGCTCGCCGATTCTCGCGATGGCCAGATGAAGGAAGCGGAAGTCTCGCGCACTGCGCCGGCCTCGCAGCCGGTGCGCGGCGACATCCGCCACGGGTTCGTTTACGAGCGCGTGCCCCACATTACGCTCAAGTCCATCGCCAATAACGCGGAGATCGACGTGATCTGGGAACAATGGCAGGCCAAATTGGAGCCTTTGCGCGAGAAGCTGAACGCCGCGCTGAAGAAGAGCTGGCAGGAATGGGAAATCCCGCGTGAAACTGAGGCCAATTGGTCGGAGTCGGCCAAGAAGGTGCATGCCGACTGGTGGCAGGCGCGCATTGCGCGGCAGAAGGAGATCGATGCTTCCATCGCCGCCAAGGCGGAGTTCGAGTATCTCTACGACAAGCCCTACGACGATAAGAAGAAGGTCCGCGTTGCCGGGCCGTTCACCGTCGAGAGCCTGTCACCACATCGCGTGCTGGGTGTGGATGAAGACGACGAGTTGATCGACGGTGCCGCGCAATCTGGCGCCGACTATGCCGCCAAGCAAACTTTCCCGCAGATGATTTTGGAAAACCTCAAGGTCGCCGGCGTGCAGCAGGCGCACAAGGACGATCGCATTACCTTCACGGCGCTTAATCCCTGGCCGGGCGAACTAATCTGCGCGGAAGGCCGCTACATCGAAGGTAACGCCGAAACCGGTGCCGAAAAGCGTGCCGCCATTTTCATCGGCCCGGAGTTCGGCACTGTCACCCGACCTGATTTGGTCGCGGCCGCGCGAGAGGCGGGCGATGCTGACTTCGACGTTCTCGTCGCCTGCGCCTTCAACTACGAAGCCCACGCCACCGAATTTAGCAAACTCGGCCGCATCCCCGTGCTCAAGGCGCGCATGAATGCCGATCTGCATATGTCCGACGACCTTAAGAGCACCAACAAGGCCAACCTCTTCGTCATCTTCGGCGAACCCGATATCACCATCCTTCCGGAGAAGGACGGCAAGCTGCGCATCAAGGTGAACGGTGTCGACGTCTTCCACCCGCAGACGGGCGAAGTCCGTAGCGATGGCCCCGAAGGCATTGCCTGCTGGTTTATCGACACTGACTACAACGAAGAAAGCTTCTTCGTCCGCCACGCCTATTTCCTCGGCGCCAACGATCCCTACAGCGCGCTCAAGACAACTCTCAAGGCCGAGATCAACGAAGAAGCCTGGGCCACGCTCAACAGCGATACCTCACGCGCGTTCAACAAACCGAAATCGGGGCGGATTGCCGTGAAGGTGATCAATCACCTTGGGGACGAGGTGATGAAGGTGTTCAAGGTAGCGTAATGGATTAGCGAGTGGTTGAAAGACAAAAATAGAGACGAACTTGTATGTTTTTGGCTGAATTACGTATCGAGAATTTCAGAATGTTTGGCGAGAACGCGCAGGCGTTCGTTCTGCCTTTGAGGGTCGGTCTTACCGCGCTGGTAGGCGAAAACGACACCGGCAAGACGGCCGTGGTTGACGCTCTGCGCTTTGTTCTCGGAACGCGAGACCAAGAATATTTCCGGGTCGAGGATAGTGATTTCCACTGGCCTAGTGGTGAAACAGAACGGCGGACCCGGATCGATATTCGCTGCAAATTTGACGACCTCACCACTTATGATAAGGGGGCATTTGCCGAATATCTGACCTACGTGGAACGTGACGGACGGCGGGAAGCTGTTCTTTACGTCAATTGGACGGCTAAAGACGCTGCCGGTACCCGTGGCTCACGCAGATTCGTCT
>JAKALI010000027.1 GCA_021813195.1 Pseudomonadota bacterium | reverse complement strand
AGGACACGGACAAAGCCTGGCGTGCCGCCCTTATAGGAGACGGTGGGCCGGCCCAGGTGGTCGATCGAGGACAAGAAGAACATGTCACGGCTTTCAATGAAAGCCTGCTCCATCTCGCCAATTTCCGTTTTGACGCCAATCATCTCGATACGATCGGCAAGGGCGCGGGACTGGAATTGATCCTGTAACGCGCGATGCGCGTCTCCATATAGCCGGCTCATTATTCGCGCTCCGTTCAAATTATTGCTGGGTGGATGTCAAACTCGCACGAAATCGGCTGCGTCGGGCCAAAAGATTTTCGCACGCGGATTGATCGTGCCGGGGTTACCCGTCGTCAGGAGCTCGAGTGACCCCGAATTCCCCGCGATGTAGTGCGGATGGCGGTGGAGGTAGTCGTCCAAGCTATCAGCAACGACTTCGGGCTGCGAAAGAATTCGCGTGGCGGGCGGCAGATGTTCGCGGAACATGTGCTCGACCAGCGGAAAGTGGGTACAGCCCAGAATTGCGCGGTGGGGTGGTCGCCCGTCAGTCTGCTTCATAAGGCCGGCGATGGCAGATTTGACCAAGTGTTCGAGATGCTCGTCTGGTGCCCCGTCCTCGATGGCTCCAGCGAGTTCGGAGCAGATTTGCTGCACGACCGTCGCTTTCGGACAGCGCTTTCGGATCTCTTCCGGATACACGCCGGAGTGTACTGTTCGCGTGGTGCCAAAGACGGCGATGCAATCGGTAAGGTTCTTTTGCGGATACTGGGGTGTCGTGACCGACCAGGGGGTCTGCGTCGCCGCTTCGACAGTCGGCGCGACGATGCCGAGCACGTTGTGACCGCGCGCGCGCCAGTCGGTATGGGGAAGCCAGTTTTGCTGCAACTCGCGCGCTGCAACGGCGGTCGCGGTATTGCAGCCCAAGAGCACAAGGCGCGCACCGCGTTGAAACAGGCCTTCGACCGCGACGCGCGTCAAGTCCACGATCTGGGAGGACGCCCGATTGCCGTAGGGCACATTGGCGTGATCGCCGAGATAGGTGAAGGACACGTACGGAAAGCGCTGCACGAGTGCGCGCAGCACGGTGAGGCCCCCCAATCCAGAATCGAACACCCCGATCATCGCGCGGATCAATGCGTCCAGTGGGGTGCCGCGTCAAGGCGGCATGGGGTCAAAAAAGCTCTGCAATGCTGCCTGCGTGCGGCGTTTCGGTCTATTCCGCGGCTTCGCCGGAAGGCCGCCCCTTGGCCGCGGCGGAGTGCTCCTGCTCGGCAGTCTTGAGGGCATCGAGGGAGGGCATCGACACGGTATTATAGCCGCAATCGACGAAATGAACTTCACCTGTCACGGCCCCCGACATCGGCGACAGCAGGTACAGCGCCGACCCGCCAACTTCATCGAGTGTCGGCGTACGCCTCAAGGGTGAGTGCTCGCGCTGGAAGTTGAAGATCACACGGGCATCAGAAACGCCGGCACCCGAGAGCGTGCGCATGGGGCCGGCCGACAAAGCATTGATGCGAATGCCGCGCGGACCAAGGTCGGCCGCCAGATAGCGCACGGAGGCTTCAAGTGCGGCTTTGGCAACACCCATGACATTGTAGGATGGCACCCATCGTGTCGCGCCGCCGTAAGAGAGCGTGATCATCGCCCCACCGTTCGGCATGAGTTCGGCCGCGCGCTTGGCAACCTCGGTGAAGGAGAAGCACGAAATCACCATCGTGTTGATGAAGTTTTCCCGCGTGGTGTCGGCATATCGGCCCGACAGCTCTTTGGGATCGGAATAGGCGAGTGCATGGACGACGAAATCGAGCGAGCCCCATTCACTCGCGATGCGTTCGAAGACGCGATCAACACTCGCAAGGTCGAGGACATTGCACTCCTCGATGATCTTCGAGCCGAGCGATTCGGCAAGCGGCACGGCGCGGCGGCCGAACGCGCCGCCTTGATAGGTGAAAGCGAGTTCTGCGCCCTGACCTGCGAGGATGCGCGCAATTCCCCAGGCAATCGAACGGTCGTTGGCCACTCCCATCACGAGGCCGCGCTTGCCCTGCATCAGGGGTTGGGGTTTTGCGAGATCGAGTTCGGACATGGGCGGTCTCGTTCTGGCTCCGAGGGCCCGGCCGCGGATTTCAAACCAGCCGGCACCTCTTTGATACAACTTCATGGCGGGCGGTCCTTGAGCACGTCCAGTCGTGCCGTCGTAACGCCGTCATGTGACAGGTTCGTTAACCCTCCGCGCGGCGGAAGAGCAGGGTGGCATTCGTACCGCCGAAACCAAAGCTGTTCGACATCACACAGTTAAGGTCGATATTGTCGATGCGGCTTCGTGCAATAGGCATATCGGCGAAAGCCGGATCGATCTCGTCGATATGGGCGCTTTCGCACACGAAGCCGTTGTTCATCATAATCAAAGAGAAAATGGCCTCCTGTACCCCGATCGCGCCAAGCGAGTGGCCCGAGAGTGATTTGGTCGCAGAGATGTGTGGGATGCGGTCACCAAAGACCTCGCGAATAGCCGCGATTTCGCGCTCGTCGCCGACAGGCGTGCCGGTGCCGTGGGGATTGATGTAGTCGACCGGCGGCGTACCCTTGCCATCGAGTCCCTGGATGGCAAGCCTCATACAGCGCACGGCACCTTCACCGGATGGGGCGACCATGTCGAATCCATCCGAGGTTGCCCCATATCCTGCGACCTCGCCATAAATTCGCGCGCCCCGGGCGCGGGCATGTTCCAATTCCTCCAGAACCAAAACGCCGGCGCCGCCTGCAATGACAAAACCATCGCGATCCTTGTCATAGGCGCGGCTGGCGCGCTCGGGCGTGGCATTGAAGCGGGTGGACATCGCACCCATCGCGTCGAACAGATTGGAGAGCGTCCAGTCGAGTTCCTCGCAGCCTCCCGCGAAGATGATGTCCTGTTTGCCCCATTGAATGAGTTCAGCAGCATTGCCGATGCAGTGAGCGCTCGTAGCACAGGCCGACGAGATCGAGTAGTTCACGCCTTTGATCTGGAAGGCCGTCGCCAGCGAAGCCGAGGGGCCTGAGCACATCGCTTTGGGCACTTCGAAGGGACCGATCTTTTTCGGGCCCCCGGATTTCAACGTCGTTTCGGCAGCTGCAACGATGGCGCGGGTCGAAGGACCGCCAGAGCCCATGATGATGCCGGTGCGTTCATGGACAACTTCGCCCTGTTCCAGTCCGGCATCCCGGATGGCTTGGTCCATAGCAATGTAGTTCCAGGCCACGCCCGGGTTCATAAACCGCCTCGGCTTACGGGGAACAAGCCCCTCCCAGTCAATTTTTGGCGCGCCGTGCACTTGGCACTTGAAGCCCAGGCGGGCGTAGTCCTCCGCATGCGTAATTCCAGAACGCGCCTCCCGAAGGGAAGCGACAACCTCTTGGGTGTTGTTCCCGATGGAGGAGACAATCCCCATCCCGGTCACCACGACCCGCCTCATTCCCATGCCCTTTCCCGTGTAGCCACACACCAACGCCCGCAAGCGCAGCGTTGCGTTTCACCCGGTGGTGGTCGACTGTCCAGATTCGAACAGTCCGACTCGCAGATCTATTGCGGTATAGATCACTTTTCCATCGGCGACGAGTTGGCCGTCGGCGATGGCCATTTTCAGACGTCGGAGAATGACCCGTTTCAGATCGACCACATAGCGCAGCGTGCCTGTCGTCGGCAGGACCATATCGGTAAATTTGACTTCACCGACGCCGAGCGCCCGCCCGCGGCCGGGCGCGCCGAGCCAGCCGAGATAAAAGCCGGTCAGCTGCCACAGCGCATCCAGCCCGAGACATCCAGGCATCACGGGGTCGCCCTGGAAATGGCAGTCGAAAAACCAATTGAGGCGTTCATTCCCCTTCACCTGCAAGTCGGCGACGATCTGCCCTTTGCCGTGGGCGCCGCCGTCTTCGCTGATTTGGCTGATGCGGTCGAACATCAGCATGGGCGGCAGGGGCAGTTGGGCATTCCCAGGCCCGAACAGCTCGCCGCGCCCGCAGCTCAAGAGATCCTCGAACTCGAAGCTGGAACGGCGTTCGGCCATGACCATTGGTGCCCCTTTACTCAGCCAACGCCCTGACCCCGACATGCCGGCGGTCAATCGCGCGTCTGCACTACGATCCTGCGCCCTTCAAACGGTAAACTGAGCGCAGGTCAAGCCGGGAGGGTTGCCGGTCGGGTATAGAGACGGGATGCCGCGTTCGCTTGCGGGGGCCGTCGGCACGCCGTATAGTACTGTCACCAGAAATCATGCAGCATTCCACGCCGGTCTTCGTGCTGGAGGGCGGCTTGTTGGTCGAATAGCGGTAAGACTGTGGATAATCTCACTCCGCAAACGCAGAACGTGATGGAAGCCGATCTTGTGGAACGGCTGCGTCGAGCTGGTTTGCGTCCGACACGCCAGCGGGTCCTCTTGGCAACGATCCTGTTTGGCCAGGGTGATCGTCATGTCTCCGCAGAGATGTTGCATGCCGAGGTCATTGCTGCTGGAGAACAGGTCTCGCTCGCAACCGTCTACAATTCGCTGCATCAGTTCACGGCAGCGGGCTTGTTGCGCGAGTTGGCCGTCGATGGTTCAAAAGCGTATTTCGATACCAACGTCTCGAATCACAATCACTTCTTCATCGAAGATCGTGGTGAGTTGATTGACATCGACGGTGATTCGATCCGGGTCGATGGGCTGCCGAAACCGCCGGACGGCATGGAGATCAGTCACATTGACGTTGTGGTACGCTTGAGGCCGTCACGCTGAGTGACGAGCCACGCATCAGGCGCGGAACGTTCGTAGCGCTCGCTCTCAGCAACCAATCGCGGTATCATTTTACAATTTCGCCCGCGTAGACCCCCCATAGGCGGTTCTGTTCGATATAGCCACGATAGCCGTCGATGGTGACGTCGCACCAGCGGCTGTCGCAGGTGTGAACATTGGCGATGACGCCGGCGGCGACCATGGCCACAGGGCGCGCCCGGTCGCTATCGCTTTCGCGTAACGGGACGTTGACGGCTTCGCCGTCTGGTTTGACGTCCCAAGGCAGGACGAGGGCCGTACGGCGACCCGACAATAGCGTCTGGTTGACCCAACCGGTAACACCGTCGGCGTCCCGCACTTCGCGCCAGGAATCGAATTCCTTGAGTACTTCGAGCGGCAATCCGGCGCGGCGGAACACCCATTGCGTGGGATATTCACGCCCAGGGCCAGCGCGCAGGTTCACTTCATCCGACTTGAGGCTGACGAAGCGGGGAAGCGGCAGGCCGCTGACCGGACCGACTTCGCCTCTCCCGACGCCCCCCCCGTCTGCGTCGCTCGCGCTGCCAGCCAGGCCGAGCATCAGCGCCAACACCACCTGAAGCACGTCCCCGAAAAGGGGAAACCGGCCGGCTGGCCGCCTCACCCTGCCGCGGCCAAGCACGCGGCTTCCCGAATCCGAGCCTATCGTGACCGATCTCTTTGCCTGCCTGCTCACGTGACGTCATCCCCGCCAGACAGCTGCCTTGAACACGGCCCTATGGCAGACGCAAGGCGGACGACGTTGGCCGTCGGCGTTTGCTGACCTGTGGCACACCGGCTCGTCCGATTTGAGACCGCGCTTTGTCTTCCGGGCGGCGTTCTGTTAGACGAGAAGGACCCTCCACCTGCAATCCTGGAAAAATCGATGCCCGCCACGTCCGCCAAGCCGATCGTCATCGTCACGCGCAAACTGCCCGATATCGTAGAAACCCGCATGCGTGAATTGTTCGACGCTCGCCTCAACGTCGACGATCGGCCGATGACCCACGCGGAGTTGGTTGAAGCGGTGAAGGTTGCCGACGTGCTCGTGCCCACGGTGACGGACCGCATCGATCGTAGCATTATTTCCCAGGCGGGTCCCCAGTTGCGCCTCATCGCAAACTTCGGCACAGGCGTCGACAACATCGATCTCGACACCGCGCGCAACCGGGCCATCACCGTCACCAACACGCCGGGTGTGCTGACTGAGGATACCGCCGACATGACAATGGCGCTGATCCTCGCGGTTCCACGCCGCTTGGCAGAGGGTGCCGCCTACCTCAAGGAGGCCAAGGGTAACTGGCCTGGCTGGTCGCCGATGTGGATGCTCGGTCACCGCATCTATGGCAAGCGGCTCGGCATCATTGGCATGGGGCGCATCGGCACAGCGGTCGCGCAGCGCGCGAAAGCGTTCGGACTGCAGATCCACTATCATAACCGCAAGCGGGTGTCGGCGGCTCTCGAAGAGCAGCTGGAGGCGACCTACTGGGAAAGCCTCGACCAGATGCTGATGCGTATGGACATCGTTTCGGTGAACTGTCCGCACACGCCGGGCACCTACCATTTGCTGTCAGCCCGCAGGCTTAAGCTGTTGAAGCCGACGGCCTATGTCGTCAACACTGCGCGCGGCGAGGTGATCGATGAGAACGAACTCGCCCGCATGATCGAGGCGGGTTCGATTGCAGGCGCAGGCCTCGACGTGTTCGAGCACGAACCAGCGATCAACCCCAAGCTGCTTGCCTCCGACCGCGTCGTCGCGCTTCCACACATGAGCTCGGCGACGATCGAGGGGCGCATCGAGATGGGCGAGAAAGTGATCATCAATATCAAGGCGTTTCTCGACGGCCACGCCCCGCCCGACAAGGTCCATCCCGCGATGTTTTGAGGGGCGAGGTGCTGACCGCCCTTTGCAACGCGCGCGAACCGTGCGAGACTTTGCGCATCGTCAATAACCGAAAGGAGGTGATCCGATGTCGAGTGAGATCGTTGAGGCTCGGGTGTCTGGATCCAATTTCGGATGGTACGTTGCACATCGGTGATGGGTACGACCAGAAATGGGATTGCGGGCACTGGAGGCCCGTCTCACGGGGGTCGCCCCATCGGGCGACCCTTTCTTATTGTTGCCGTTGACGTGCGACGAACGGCGCCGCCGCGCCGGCTCGATCCGACTTCCATGACGGCGACCCAAAATCAAACCGCCCTGGGATGGGCGTCCCAGAGCGGCAAAGCGTCGAGTAGGGTGAAGAGGCGCGGGCTAAGCGCTTAGGCCGCCACGCTGCCCTCGTCGCCAGGATCGCGCAGCACGTAGCCGCGGCCCCAGACGGTTTCGATGTAGCCGTTCTTGTCACCGGTGACGTCTTTGAGTTTCTTGCGCAGCTTGCAAATGAAGACGTCGATGATCTTCAACTCCGGCTCGTCCATGCCACCGTAGAGGTGGTTCAGGAACATTTCCTTGGTCAGCGTCGTCCCTTTGCGCAGTGAAAGCAGCTCCAGCATCTGATATTCCTTACCGGTCAGATGCACGCGCATGCCGTTGGCCTCCACCGTCTTGGTGTCGAGGTTGACCTTCAAATCGCCGGTTTCGATGATCGACTGGGCGTGGCCCTTTGAGCGGCGAACAATGGCGTGGATCCGAGCCACGAGCTCGTCCTTGTGGAACGGCTTCGTCATATAGTCATCGGCACCGAAGCCCAGGCCTTTCACCTTGTCCTCGATGTGAGCCATGCCGGAGAGGATCAGGATGGGCGTCGAGACCTTGCTCACGCGCAGGGTTTTCAAGACTTCATAGCCGCTCATATCGGGTAGGCCCAGATCGAGCAGAATGATGTCGTAATCGTATAGCTTGCCGAGATCGGCGCCTTCTTCGCCGAGGTCGGTGGTATAGACGTTGAAGCCTTCGGACTGCAGCATCAGTTCGATGCTTTGCGCCGTTGCACTGTCGTCCTCGATCAGAAGGACTCGCATGGTCTTGTATTCCTCTCTTCCCTGCCCGTCGCCAGGTCGCCTGCCCCGATCTATGAAGAGAACGCTAGGCGTGAGGGCCAATTCGCAGCCTTCGCGCTAATCCCTTTTAAGGAATTTACCCACCACAGGTTAACAAACCCTAATTTTGTCTTGCGCCGATCGTTGCCCCAACAGGGCCGGATCGTGATTGGGAACAGCTCGACGGGCGACCGAACACCCGGCCAGTCCGCCAAGCCTGCAAGACCCGGGATCGAGGATAGCCGCTCTCGAACGCCCGGACTGTTCCGGAACGCGACATTCGCAGATTGTGGCTGAAGACGCCCTTCGACCCCGATCGCTCGAACGGTAACCCCATGCTGCCGCTCAACCCCCACGATCGAACCCTGCCCGGCCCGACGCGAATTCCACGGCAGTGAGACCCGTTTGAACACCCGCGAATCTATGCCTAACAGAATTCGCCTGTTTTCCACAGGGTCCGATTCGCCTTTTTTCGACACGCGCGACAGAACTTTAGCAAACCTTTGCATCTCGTTGCTTTACCGCCACTTAATTGGCATATGCTACCTGTAATAGGTAAGGTTGACCAGCTGCCCTTTGCCGTCATTAGGCGGAAATGGGTCTGGACTTCGAGCCGATCGGGGCGGTCACTCCAGTCTGGTGATGTAACGCTGGCGAACTGGCACGGATCTTGGTTGTCAGAGTTGCCGAAGTTCGAGTGTGTAAGGGGTATCGAACGATGAAGCCACGCGAGACCGCGCTTCGCCTCAAGCAATTCGAGGTCGACGAAAAGACGCGCAAGGTTGAAGAGATGGAGCGGATGATCCGCGAATTCGAAACCGTCTCGAGCGAACTCGATCGCCAGATCCAGGCCGAGGAAGACCGAACGGGTATCAAGGACCCCGCTCATTTCGCGTATTCGACGTATGCGAGGTCCGCCCGCGACCGCCGAGAAAAGCTACGCGCTTCGGCTGAGGAACTGAGAGAAAGCCTCAACAGCGCCATTGCCGAGCGGGATATAGCGACTGAACAACTCCAACGCTATCTCGCTGCCGACCTCGGCGACGTCGATCGGGTGGGTCGCCGCCGTGTCGACCGTCCGGTTGCGAACGCTGCCCGCTGAGCTGGACGCCAACCGCCCTGAACGCGAACCATCAGCGGCCGATCGTTAATTCGGGCTGCCCGCACGCGTGGCCTTGAACTTCTCGAACCATGTTCATTATCGGCCCCGGCGCGAACGTTGGCTGCGGCTTGCCCTGGCCGCAATCCCGTGCCAATCAGAACGCTCTGGATTCGGGGGCCAACTTCCCGAGGACGCAGGCTTTGCTAGTCGTAAGGCTAAGGGCATGGTGCCCATCGACGTCCAGCCTGCCATCTGGGCTAAAAACGCTGATGGCGAATGTCGCGATGTCAAACCCTTTCGTGCGGCTCGCGGGACTGCTAGGTCTGGCTGCGCTGCCGCTTGCGGGATGTTCGAGTGGGGGTGGGCCCTCGCCCTTGACATTGCCACCCGCGGGCGCCCTCCCGCAGGTCCCGTCCGGGGCCGCCCAGTCGCCTCCCCCGCCCGATGAAGCTGGGGCACCCGCCGAGGCTGGCGCATCGATTGCTGCAATTCTACCGGCGGTCCAACTTCCAAAGGGCGTTGCGCGACCCGTCGGCCCTCCGACTGAGATTTATACCCGGGTGGCGCGCGGAATTCTCTCGTGCTGGTTTGGCGCCAATGGCCCCTTGAAACCAGACTATGTCTACCACGCCGAGGCGGACCCGCCTTCCAAAGGCGGTGGAGCCGTCATCGACATTCGCGTGCGCGACAAGCAGATGACGGATCCGCGATCGATTCGTGCTTGGCGCGTCGCCATTGCGCAGGGCCCTGAGGGGCCGAGCCTGGATATTCAGAATTTCAAGCTTCCGGAACCATATGCCGAGCGCCTGCAGAGCGACGTTTGGCGGTGGGCTGCGTCCGAAGAAGGATGTGGACCGCCGCCCCCCAGCGTGTCGAGCGCGGCGGCTGCGTCAGTCGCGAATGGCCCTGGGGCAGCACGCGCCGCAGTTCAGCCCGCACAGCCTGCGCAACGCTGACACGTGCCGCGTGGCTTCTGAGCCTTGTGCCGGCGCCGATGAGCGGTTCTCCGGCCCCCAATGCGCTGGTACGCGTCGGAAGACGAGGACCCATAACTAAGACGCGCCGCCCCGTTAAAACGAGACGACGCGCTGAAAAGTTGTCGATGTTTTGGGGGAGATCTCGCAGACCGTCAGCGGCGATAGTCTTGGATCTTGGTCGCTCGCAAGCCGGGCAGACCATGCTTATCGATCGAGCGCTGCCATGACAGGAACTCATCGACCGTCAATTTGTACCGGTCGCAGGCCTCCTCGATGCTGAGCAGTCCGCCGCGGACAGCCGCGACGACCTCGGCTTTGCGACGGATCACCCAACGCTTGGTTTCCTTTGGCGGCAGGTCGGCAACCGTCAGGGGTGCCCCATCGGGACCAATGACGTAGCGCGCCCGCGCTCTCATGTTCTGCTCGGTCATGATACTCGATACACCCTGATGACCATGGAACAAAGCTAACACGCCCCTCTTAAAGGCGAGCTAACCTATTGAGTGAACATGCCATAAATTGGTGTCCACTCAAGTGGCTTTTTTGGTTTCCGTCCACCCCGAAACGAAACAATCGCCCCAGAAGGAGACAGGTCTTGTCAACCCGGCTAGCTTCAAGCAGGTTCCGGACCAGTTCACGCGCTCGGGGACTGCTGCAGGCGAGATGCCAACTGTGCTTGCGATTTGTTGCGGTCCGTGGCCGCGCGGCCGGATCCGGGCATGGATGCGTTTGCGGTGAGCCGACGCTTCAAGTTGCACTTGCGAACAGGGGACACCAAAGGCTAAACCTCGCTGTCCGTTCGCCACATACATGTTAAGTCTGCCGATGCAACGAGATTGGACCTTGCAAGGGCGACGCGCCTGCGGCGGCGTGTCGGCGCCACGATCAACAAGCTTTTGAGGCGATCGTTGCGGCGTGCGGGCGCAATTGCGGTATTTCGAGGCCAGGATGCCCACGCTTCGTGATGTAAATGCCGGTGCCTCCTCGATGACGTCTGTCTGCCCGGCGGATCAAGCTTCCGCGGGCGCACCCGGCGTGCGCACCGGGCCGGGCGAGCGGCGGCGCATCGTGGTTGCGATGTCCGGAGGCGTTGACAGCTCGCTGGTTGCGGCTTTGCTGACCCGCGCGGGGCACGACGTCATCGGTATTACGCTGCAACTTTACGATCACGGCGAGGCGACCGCCCGCAAGGGGGCCTGCTGTGCGGGCCAGGACATCCAAGACGCGCGACATGTCGCCGATCTACTTGGGATCCCGCACTATGTTCTCGACTACGAGCGGCGCTTCGCAGACGCCGTCATGACCTCGTTCGCCGAGAGTTACCTGTCGGGCGAAACACCCATCCCCTGCGTGAGCTGCAACCAGGAAATCAAATTCAAGGATCTTCTCGATCTGGCGATGGAACTCGAGGCCGATTGCCTCGCTACGGGGCACTACATCCGCCTCGATCACACCCCGAATGGACCGATTCTGCGGCGTCCGCGCGATTTGGAGCGCGATCAGAGTTACTTCCTCTTTGCGACCACCCGCGAGCAGCTTGATCGGCTGCAATTCCCGCTTGGCAACCTAACGAAGCAGCAGGTGCGGGACTTGGCCCGCGAATTCCATTTGCCAGTCGCGGAAAAGTCCGACAGCCAGGATATCTGCTTTGTTCCCAAAGGCCGCTACACGGATGTGATCGAGCGATTGAAGCCGGGCGCACGGCAGGCCGGTGATATCGTCCATGTCGACGGACGGCGGCTCGGTCGTCACGAGGGGATCATCAATTTCACGGTTGGCCAGCGGAAGGGAATTCGCGTTCCGAGCTCTGAAGCGTTGTTCGTGGTGCGGCTCGATGCGGAGCGCAACGAGGTTATCGTCGGCCCGCGGCGGGCGCTGGAGACGGTTGGCCTCGAACTCAGAGACGTGAATTGGCTGGGGGATGGCGAACTCAGGAACGCGCTGCGCGAGGACTTGAGAGTGTTTGTGCGCGTGCGTTCCTCACAGCCGCCACAAAGTGCCATATTGACGTTGGATGACAGAGGCTCGATCAAAGTGGTGCTCGATAACGGTCAAGAAGGTATCGCAGCCGGGCAGGCTTGTGTTTTCTATGACAGCAACGCGAGTGACTCACGGGTGTTAGGTGGCGGAACGATCCTGCGCACCTTGAAGGCTGGGTACACAAAAGAATTGCCGGGTCGGCCCGCAGGTTCACCTGCGCGTGTCAGCTCCAAAGGGTCGATGCCGGCCGATGTGACTCGGTCCGGCCGCTAGATTTCGCCGGGGACAGAAGCGAGGTGGCACCATGAATTCACGAGTGAGGCCGTTGGGAAAGCGCACGGCGCCGCCGCTCCAGCGTTCAGGCGGTCGCGTGGTCCATATCGGACGGATCGATGAGGATGCGGTCAAGAGCGCGTATCGGCGCTGGGCCCCTGTCTATGATCACACGTTTGGCAAGGTGGCCAATGAAGGCCGTCGCCGCGCCGTGGAGGCCATCAACCGCGATCGCTCGGGTCGTGTGCTGGAGGTTGGGGTCGGCACGGGGCTGTCTCTGCCCGACTACAAGCGCGATTTGGAAATCGTCGGTATCGACTTGTCGCGGGAGATGTTGGACAAGGCCCGCCAGCGTGTCGCGGAACTCGGTCTGACGAATGTCACGGGGCTTCACGAGATGGATGCCGGGGACCTGGAATTCCCCGACCACTCATTCGACACAACGGTCGCCATGTATGTGATGACAGTCGTGCCGGATCCCGAGAAAGTCATGCGTGAGCTCTCGCGCGTCACGAAGCCGGGTGGTGAAGTGCTGATCGTCAATCACTTCAGCCAGGAGCAAGGCGTTCGCGGCTGGGTCGAGCGGCGCATGGCGCCATTTGCCGAATTGCTCGGCTGGCGGCCTGTGTTCGATCATTCGCGCGTGCTTGTGTGCGATGATCTCAAGCTCATCGAGCGGCGTTCGCTTCGACCCTTTGGAATCTTCACGATGATGCGCTTCGAAAAGCTGGCGCTCGCCCGACAGATCGCCGCCGAATAACGGCCTGGCGGCGGGCGCGAACAACAGCGCGGAAGAGGGCCACGCGAACAGCGCGACCTTGACACACGATCCGGCCCATCCCTATAGACGGCGGTTACGGCGGGATAGCTCAGTTGGTTAGAGCGGCGGAATCATAATCCGTAGGTCCCCGGTTCAAGTCCGGGTCCCGCTACCATCCCACCTCCGTTGCCGCAGTCGATTCTAGCCAACTTCCGCGAGGATCTGCTGGCGATGGTTCAATGTGTGTGAGACCCGATACGACAGCGCATCGGTTCCCACGATGGACTGATCCGCAGTCGCATCAATGCGACTGCGGTCCGGGTCTTAGCGGCTCAACCTTTCGCTTGATTTATCTCGATCATAACGTCTAGGCCCGCCGCTCCTGCCTCGATAAACTGACGCGCGGAGCAATGACCTCTCATCTTCTCTAGAAACGCGTTGGCTTTGTCGAGGGCGGCGCCCTCGAGCTTGTTGTCTTTGACCTTGGTCTCGAGTTTGACCGCAAGTTCATTGCAGCGCTCAACGGTATCCTCCGCCAGAGCCGCTTGACTGAACGAGAATGCAGCCAGACCTACAACTGCAGCGGCTGTCGCGTTGTGCATTTTTCATCTCCTTTCTGTCTCGGGAACACGGCCCGCACACGCCTCGCGAGAGCAGACCTTGCTCAGGCAATCGACCTGATCGCCTTGTGTCGCAAACATCGTGGCGCTCATGTGCTGTCGCAAGCCGCACGTGGCTCAAATCGACTCACGCCGATTTGAGCGGGTTTGATGTGCCCACCGCCAAGTCAGCACTGCTGTTACCCGCGAGGCCTAAGGCTCGCTGGAACGACACGCGCACCTCGTCTATGTTCACCGCGTCTTGCCATCGACGCACAGCTGAGCCGGAGGTCTTTGATGTTTACGCTCACGCAAACCGGCGCCGATGCCCGGCATGTGCGGCTTGTGGCGACAGCCCAACTCAATGAAAGTGATTTCCGTGCAATCGCGGCCAAGCTCGGTGTCGCCCCGTTTCGCGCGCGCAAGACCGGCGCCGTGTTGGCACGCACGGCAAAATCGACGCAGACCGTGGTGACGCGCTGGAACGGCAAGGAGAGCGTCAACACTGCTCAACCGGGCGACATGATCGTCACCAATCTCGATGCGAACTTGCAACCGCTCATCGATGGCGATGGAAATCGGAACGTCTATGTCATCCGGGCCGATATTTTCCCGGCGCTTTACGATAAGCCGGAGCCGGCGAGCCCATTAGGCGACGTCTACCGTGCCCGCGCAACTGTCGAAGCCGTCGCGCTCCCGGGCGGGTTCGAACTCGTTGCCCCGTGGGGAGAGATGCAGCGCGCGGATTGCGGCGTCCTCATTCTGAATGGGGCGGAAGTCTATGGCAATCACGCCGACACGTTTGCTGCGACGTATGTGATTCTCGAGGAATCATCCTGACAGCCAGTCGGGCTCGCAATTCCTGCGCGACCGCACGCGATCGACAACCCGATGCGTCGCGGTCGACTGTTGTGCTCAACCCTGCGCCGTCAGGGTGCCACGTCATCGAGAATGGCGAGCGCGGCTGGATCGATAGCGGCTGAGGCAGGTTGACCTGAGCGCAACTCCAGACGCGCAAGTGCGCGGGTGGATACGCGCGTTTGAAGTGGATGCGCAGACCCGGCGATGAGGAGCGAAACGACGGCGTGATCGCCGAGGGAGACAATGTCACCGATCGTACCCGTCATAACATTCTCACTCGACTTTGGAGCCGGTTCGTTCGGTCGCAAGAGGACGATGGCGTCGGCTGGGACCAGAATATGGACACGGCGGCCAACGCGTTCGGTGGCTGGCGTGGCGCACGCCAAGTGATGCCCGCACCAGTCGACCATCACGCCTGAGCCATCGAAGCGTCGGCTCATGATCTGTGCGGTGTAAACATTCGCGTGTCCGATTAGTCGGGCCACCAAGGCACTCGGTGGTCGCGAGCGGATGACCGCCGGCGGTCCGATTGCTAATTGCCGGCCCTGGTGGAGAACAGCAATTCGGTCGGCAAGCGCCATCGCTTCATTGACATCATGGGTAATGAGCAGGATGGGAATCGTGAGGGACCGCCGCAGGATGGCCAATTCGCGTTTCAGGCGCTCGCGTGTCAGATGATCGACGGCGGAAAAGGGTTCGTCGAGCAGCAAGACCCGTGGCTCTCGTGCCAACGCCCGGGCGAGCGCGACACGCTGTCTTTGTCCCCCGGACAGCTGATGGGGGCGACGCGCGCCAAGGCCGTCGAGATTGACCCGCGCGAGCAGCGATTGAGCCTTGTCGCGCTTGTCGCGAATAGGTCCCGTGTGCATGGCGAGCATCACGTTCTCTTCCGCTGTCAAATGCGGAAACAGAGCGTAGTCTTGAAAGACGCAGCCCACGCGTCGCCGTTGCGGGCTCAAGCGAATGCCGCGCTCACTGCATGCCCAGGTCTCACCGTCCGCCGTGATCGTGCTTTCGCGGGCATTAAGCAGTCCGGCGATCGCGCGCAGCACGGTTGTCTTGCCGGCACCTGACGGACCAACCAGGGCCAGCAGTTCGCTTCTGGAGCACGCGAAGTCGACATCGAGCGGTATGGGGGCATCCTGGCGAAGCCGGACCGCCAGGGCAACTTGGCCGTCGGCGCGCTCATCCATTGAGTGTCGCCCTGCGCCGAGCAAGGTAGTGTATGAGTGCCATGGCGAGGAACGAGAAGCCGAGCAGGGTCGCGGCCATGATGCCAGCTTCGCCTTCGCGCATGGCCTGCATGCGATCGTAGATCGCGATCGAGAGGGTCTGCGTTTCGCCCGGAATATTGCCGCCAACCATCAGAATGACCCCGAATTCGCCGAGTGTGTGGGCAAATACGAGGCCAAGCGCGGTGACTAGTCCCGGCCAGGCTAGTGGCAACTCAATCCGTCGCAAGGTTGCAAAGCTCGATAGTCCGCTAACCCACGCCGCCTCGCGCACGTTGCGCGGGATTGCTTCGAACGCACGCTGCATGGGCGCGACCGCGAAGGGGAGATTGGCAATCAGTGACGCGACGACGAGACCCTCGAATGTGAAGATGAGCGGTGCACCCAGGACATCCGACACGAATGCACCCGCGTGCGATAGGGGCGAAAAGCCGACCAGGAGATAGTAGCCCAGTACCGTCGGGGGGAGAACGAGCGGCAGCATGATCAGCGTTTCGATGACGGCCTTGCCGGGAAACTCCGCCCACGCGAGCAGCCGCGCAAGCACCAAGCCGATCGGCAGCACGATGGCGCACGTGACAGCGGCAAGTTTGAGAGACAGTGAAAAGGCTATCCAGTCCATGCGGGCGCTTCAGTCCATCGTCTGATCCCTGGGCAATGCGCCGACGCGGGACCCCCTGATGTCTACTCTGGCAAGACAAAACCATACCGTGCAAGGATTTCGCGGGACTTGGGCTGCTGGATGAATTGGTAAAGTTGGCGGGCCGTGTCCGGGGCGTTGCGCGCCAGCACCATGCGTTGCAGGAGTGGCGTGTGCCAGTCCTCTGGTATGAGGACATGATCTGCCCGTTCGGCGACCTCGGGTGCAAGCGCCAGAGAGTGGGCGATGATGCCGCCCTGTGCGGCTCCCGAGAGGGCGAACTGGGCGGTCTGAGAGACATTCTCACCCAACACCAAGCACGGTTCGATGCGCTCCCACAGCCCGCGTGACGACAAGACTTCTTTGGCGCGTGCGCCATAGGGCGCGTGCTCCGGGTTGGCGATGGCGAAGCGCTTGAGACGTCCGTCAGCGAGGGCTGCCGCTAAATCGGCCAATGACGCATCAAGCTTTAGCGGAGAGCGGGGTGGGACCAGGAGAACGATACGCCCACGCGCATACAAGGCGCCCTCGCCGTCGGTGAGGCCACGTTTGGCCAAATCCAACACAAGATTCTCATCGGCAGACAGGAATAACGCAATCGGTGCGCCGGAGCGAATCTGTGATGCGATGTTGCCTGATGAGCCGAACGTCACACGGACGCGTTTGCCGGTCTCGCTGGTGAATAATCGGATGATTTGTGGGAGCGCGAACTGAAGATCGGCCGCCGCCGCCACCAAGGGCTCTGGGCCAGCCAGATCTTCGGCTTTTGCCGCACCGATCCAGATTGCGACAAACGGGAGCAACGCTGTGATCAACGCCACGCGTCGTCTAACCTGCACGCTCAAGAGTTTGCTCAATGCTTGTCCGCTCCCTTGTCTGTCGAAGCCAGTTCGAGTGTCGAGCTCGATGGATGGGCCGTGAAGTTGGGGGCGCTGTCAACGGGATTGATGGGCGGTCGCGCCAGCGATCGTTGCAGCCGGCCTGTCCGCACCGCTTCGAAATGGGACCTAAGGTCGACAGTTGCGCGTCGGCCGATCGCGCGGCGGTGGCGGGCAAGCCATCTATCGGCTTCCGTACGACCGGCCTCATGAAGATGTTTGAGGAGCGCGAGATCAGGGTTGAGTTTGGTGTCGTCCGACAGCGCCCCCGTATAGGGCGCTGCTTCCACAAGGTGGAAGCGATGGAACGCAAGCTTGCGCAAGCGGCTCAGGCGCGAGCGGACGGCTCCGCGCATCGCCTCACGCGCGGTCTCGATGATCTCAACATCGCGAATAAGCGGGGCATTGAACGTCAGTCGGTTCACGTGTGCCTGAATTTCGCGCGCGCCCGTTGGCAAACCCTCCTTCTTTAAGGGTGAAAGTTGCACGATAAGCGTGTCTTCGACCGGGCTTTCCATGGCCAGGGTCACGAGATCCGGGTTGGCTGAGAAGCCGCCGTCCCAATAGGCCACGCCGTCGATCTCGACAGCATGATGCAGCGTGGGCAGACAGGCTGAAGCCAGAACGGCTTCCACGCTGATCTCGTGGCGGCGAAAGAGACGCGCTTCACCGCTGGCGACTTCTGTTGCAGCGATGAGCAACTCGACGGGCGCACGATGGCGGATGAGGTCGAAATCGATGGTCTCGATGAGAAGCCGCCGCAGGGGATCAAACCCGAGTGGATTGAATTCATAGGGCGACCACAGCCGAGCCAATTGGGCAAGCGGCGCCGACCGGCTCATAG
>JAKALI010000550.1 GCA_021813195.1 Pseudomonadota bacterium | reverse complement strand
GGCTTTCCATCAATACGACCTCGGCTGCGCGCACCGCAGCTTCGCGCACGAAATCGGTGCGCGACCGGCCACGCAGACCGGCGGCGCGGTCGATCACCGCGTCGTCCGCCTCTGGGAGGCGCATCGAGATCGGGTGCTCCTTGCGGTCGGCGTTGGTTGCCATGACTGTCTCCTTAGCGGAAGATAAGCGATCGTAGTGCAAAACGCAATACGCCCGCTATATTCTACCCGCCTAACTGGCGAGGGCGAGCTTTGCGCGGGCGGGTTTGGGCCGGACGCGGCCCTTGGGCACGAATTGCACGACAGTTGAGGGCGGCGCTTCGCCCCGCATGAGCATCTCGATATGCTCACCGACGCGGTTGGCGGCATCCACCAAGAGCACGTCGACACGCTTAAGGATGTAGCCGCCCGTTACGCCGCCAAGCCGGTGGCCAAGCATCGCGGCGATCGTCGGGATGGTCGCCCCGATCTGTTCGGCGACGCCGGCAAAGCTGTGCCGTAGGCTGTGGAGCGTGATGCCGTCGAGGGGGCCTGTATCTGGTTCCGGCTCACCGCGCTCGGCCGCGCTTGCCTGGGCAGCGACACGGGCAGTCTTCTGTACGGTGCGCCAGAGGTTCGGCAGGCCTTTGTAGCCGTTCGCTTCGGGGCCAGACGGGAACACATAATCCGCGATCGCGTCCTGAGCTTCGATGATGGCGAAAGCGGCCCGGCTAAGCGGTCGCAAAGAAGCGCCGGTCTTTGTGTCGCCAAAAGCCACGCATGTACCCCGGGCATCAACCTCATCCCATTTGAGGTCCTGGCATTCGCCGCGACGAAAACCTGTCAGCGCAATGCAGCGTATCGCTGCGAGCCCAACCGCGCTGTGCATGGGGTTGTCGTTGCTGTCGCGCCGAGCCGCAAGCTCGTCGAGTGTGGCGGCCAAGGCATGGTATTGCTCGCCGGATAGAAGCGCCTTTTTCTGCGCGTCGGCGAAGCGCTTCACACCGCGAACGGGGTTCTGTTCGACGTATCCGTTGTCCTGCCCCCATGCGAACACCGCGCCCAGCATGCCGAGAGTGCGCGTGAGGACGCCTTTGCCGCCGCGCACGATTGACCGAGAGCGAAAACCCAGCTTCTCGTCACGCGCGGTCTTGCCGGTCACCACAGCGGTCTTGAAGCCTTCGATGTCCGAGCGCGTTACCTCGTTCGCCTTTAGCTGACCGAGCAGAGGCTTTACGTGGGCGTCGATCCGGGACCGATCGCTCAACAGCGTTCGCGGCTTCTTAGGGGTGCCTTTGCGACCGAGGACGAGACCGGCTTCGGCGGCCGTCATGTAGAGGTCGCAGAGCTGAGCGACGGTTACGGCCGCGCGAAGCTGATCACGCTGATCGGCCGGGTCCTCGCCATCGACCACGCGCGCCAGCTCCAGTTTCGCCTTTTCACGCGCCTTCTCAGCCGTGAGGGCGCCGAATGCGCCGATCTTGAGCCACCGTTGGCGACCGCCACGGGTTCGGAATTTGACGACGAAAGTCTTCACGCCGCTCTCGAAGACGCGCACGCCAAAGCCCTTAAGCTCGCTGTCCCAAAACAGCGTTCCGTGCTTCGATCCGTCGGACTTCAATCCTTCGATCACGCGCTTGGTCAACTTAGCCATGTCGATCTGCCTAATCCGAGGCCCTGCCGTTGCAACCAAATTGCAACCACTCGGGCGCAAGTTGGGGGCGTTTTTCGTCGGGAGCAGCGTAGGAAAATCCGAGCCAGAAGGCAAGCAATATGTTGATTTATATGGCCTAATCGCGCCGCAGCGTGGTGGGGCGAAATCTAGCGAAAGGATGCTCCTATGCCCTCCGAAGGTGGAGGCCACACGTTCGAATCGTGTCGGGTGCGCCATCTCCTTGTTGCCGGAGGCCGCGTGCCTATCGTCATGGTGCCGCCGTCCGACGAACGCCTTGACTGACGCGGCTCTTTCGCTGTCCTCTGGTCGCTGACCCGCCTACCTGAAGAATGCGTTGGGTCGCCGATTGGCTTTGGCGAGTTAGATGTTTCCGCAGGCGCGCATGCCTTGCCATGGCGAGGCGCCTTCGGTGTGACGACGCTGACCTATTTGGAGGTCGTCTCACGAAACAATGTCTCTATCAGCGGGCAATCCGGGCGCGTTCCATCGCCGCACTGCACGACGACCGTCTTCAGCACGCCTTCCATACGTCTCAAATCGGCGATCTTCGCCCGCACGTCCGCCAAGTGAGTTGCCGCCAGGCGGCTCGCTTCCGCGCAAGGTTGGTCCCGTTCGTCCACCAGGCGCAGCAAGGCGCGGACCTCCTCGAGCGAGAATCCGAGTTCCCGCGCCCTCAGCACAAAGCTGAGGCGACGTTCGTGCGCACTGTCATAGCTCCGATAGCCGCTGGCGGTTCTCGGCGGCGGCGGTAGCAGGCCGACCTTCTCGTAGTAGCGCACGGTTTCGAGATTGGCGCCCGTCCTCCGGGCCAACTCGGCCCGCTGGAGGCCCTTCGCCGAATTCCGATCGCGCATCTCGAAAAGCCCCTTGACTCTGTAGTCGCTACAGACCGCAGCCTAGGCCAAGATCGAGGACTTGGGCAAGCGGAGAGAGATTTGAGATGAGCGATAGACCATTTGCGATCGGCGCTGCGACTGCCCGCGACGCGGTCGGACCATCAGATCGGTTGGACGCGGATCGAACCCCGCACCTGCTCGCTGTCGGCGGAATCCTCGGCGCTCTCGGGGCGGCGTCGTGCTGTGTTATTCCCTTCGCGTTGTTTCTCGTCGGCGTCAGTGGCGCCTGGATCGGCGATCTGACCGCCCTCGAGCCCTACCAACCGATTTTCGCAGGCGTCTCGCTCGCCTTCATCGGTTTCGGCGCCTGGCGCGTCTACCGAAGGCGAAAGACGGTCTGCGCGGATGGCTATTGCGCCACGCCGCAGTCGGGCCGGATCGCGAAAATCGGCCTCTGGACCGCAGGCGTGTTGGTCGTACTGGCCGTCGGGTTCCCCTACGCCGCACGTTACTTCCTATGACCACTCGAGCTCATTCAATTTGTCCCGCAAGTTCGTCAGGGAATTCGACCGTGTGCATGGCGCCGTCAAGCAAAGAAAGGACCGAATGATGAAATCCCGTATTGGAATATTTGCCGCGCTCGGCATGACGCTCGCGCCGTTCGCCGCGCAGGCGGGGCAAGCCACCGTTGTCCTCGACGTGCATCATGCGGGGTGCGTGCTGTGCGGGCCGATCGTCAAGAGCACGCTCGCCCACGTCAAGGGCGTCACCAGTGTTTCGGTCAGTCAAGCGGACGGCAACGCCGATGTCGTGGCGACTATCACCTATGACAACGCTCAAACTTCGCCGGCGGCGATGATCAAGGCCGCCACCGGCCGGGGCTACCCGGCGGAAATCGCGAAGCGCACGAATGGCTGATGCGCGGTTGCTTTGGCGCTGGAGTTCAAGGATGAACGCCGAAAAATTCATTGGCGCGATGATCGTTGCTGGTCTGGCTATCCTGTGTTGCGCTGGCCCCGCGCTGTTGGTGACCGTCGGTTCCATCGCACTATCCGTGTCTGTGCTCACTGGTTCTGTCGCGATCGTGGCTGTCGTCGCCTTGATCGGCCTGGCCGGAGTCTTGATCCATCATCGTAACCGGCCAGCGAACACGAACGCGGTCGATTGCTGCGCGCTCGAAAGCGCAAAACGAAAGTCAAACCCATGAACGATTGCTGCACGCCCGGGGCGAAGGAGCAAAGAAGTCGCTACGACCTTGCGGTCATCGGTGCCGGATCGGCGGGGTTTTCGGCCGCGATTACCGCCGCCGAGCAGGGCGCCGAGGTGGCGCTGATCGGCCACGGCGTGATCGGCGGAACCTGCGTCAACATCGGCTGCGTGCCGTCAAAGACCCTGATCCGCGCGGCGGAGACGCTTCACAATGCGCGGGCG
>JAKALI010000549.1 GCA_021813195.1 Pseudomonadota bacterium | reverse complement strand
TCTGTCTCTTAGTTCGTCAACTATGCTCGGAAGAAACCCGGAAAGGTCACTGTCGGGTACGGCGGTGTGGGCAGTATCAACAATCTAGTCAGTGTGTTAATGCAGCAAGTTACCGGCGCCAAATGGCTCGGCGTGAACTACCGCGGTAATGCTCCCCTGATGACCGATCTTATCGGTGACCATGTGGATGCAGCCTTTATCCAACCTGTCGACGCGCTGCCGCACATTCAAAATGGTGATGTTCATGTGCTAGCTGTCATCGCCGACAAGCGGATGGACAAATTGCCGTCTGTCCCGACCATGTCCGAAGCGGGTTATCCGAATGTGACCGGTCTCACTTTCAATGGACTGTTCGCGCCGAAGGGAACGCCACAACCCGTTATCAAAAAGCTTAGTCAGGCAGTGCAGGAGGCGCTGCAGAAGCCTCAAGCAGTCGAAGCCTTCAGCAAATTCGGCTCCGAGGCTCATCCGAGCACGCCTGCCGAGTTCACGAAATTCATGACTGATCAGACGGCGATTTGGAGCAAGGTGGTAAAGAAGGGCCACATTCAGATAGAATACTAGCTCCTCCGCAAACAGGCCGCGCCGCGAGTTAAGCGGCTCCGGCCAAAAGGTTTGTCGAACGGACCCAGCTTTGACTTGCACGGTGAGAGCCGTGTTGTCACGGCACGGGCGGAATACGTCTAATTGAGAGGCTGCGGAATCGGCAACGTCTTGGCGATCGCAAAGGGATCATGAATCAATGGATCTGGAAATCGCAGGCCGCACGGCAATTGTCTGCGGCTCGAGCCAAGGGTTGGGCTTTGCTTGTGCGCGGGCATTAGCATCGGAAGGCGTCAATGTGATCATCAACGGACGCGACAAAGCGAAGCTGGATAAGGCATCGGTGGCGCTCGCTGCCGTAGCGAGTGGGACGATCATTGCCGTCGCAGCCGACATCTCTACAAAAGAAGGTCGAGAAAGTCTGCTGGCAGCCGCGCCAATCTGCGATATTCTGGTTAACAACAACGGCGGCCCGCAGCCGGCCTATTTCGGCGATGTCGACCATGATACCTGGATGCAGGTGATCGAATCCAACATGGTTGCGCCGCTGATGGTGACCCGTGGCGTCTTGCCCGGAATGAAGGAACGACACTTTGGTCGTATCATCAATATCACGTCGGCGATGGTGACCACCCCGCGACCGCACATGGCGCCCTCCGCTGGGGCGCGATCGGGACTGACGGGCGCAATGAAGTCGCTCGCGCTCGAAGTCGCTCGATTCAACATTACGATTAATAATCTTCTACCCGAGCGATTTGATACCGATCGGCAGCATCAAATGGCGAAAGCAGCCATGGTGCGCGAGCACATCTCCTACGAGGAGGCGCGGGCACGCCAAGTGCAGTCAATAGCAGCCAAGCGTTTGGGCGATCCGAGGGAGTTCGGCGCCACGTGCGCATTTCTTTGTAGCACATTTGCTGGGTTCATGTCGGGACAGAACATTCACTTAGATGGCGGATCTTACCCTGCTCTCGTGTGATGGTTGAGGCGTGTCGGCATTAGCCCGGTGGTCGGTCGGTTCTACGCACCTAATCTCGAACAGCTCGCGAGTAGTTCCGTTGGGGAGAGGAGCGCGGGGGCATCTTGTTGGTTCTAGCCTCCATGGATTATCGATAATCTTATTGACAACCTAAGGCCCCGTGTGTTCTCAGTGGCTTATGAGTTCGCTGGCGATCTCCACAGCTTCGATCCAGCCCCAGGCAAGCGGCGCGGAAGCTGCCGTCCAGTCTCTTGTCAACCGGCTGGAGGAGGACATCGTGCTGGGCTATCTCCAGCCCCGCGAGCGGCTCGTTGAGGACGTTGTCATTGAGCGGTATGCCGCCAAGCGTCATGCCGTTCGGGAAGCCTTGGCCCGCCTCGAACGCATTGGACTCGTCGAGCGTCAGCCTAACCGTGGTGCAACGGTTAGGGCTCTGAAGCCGCGGGACGTTGAAGAAATCTATGCGGTCCGCGAGATCCTGGAGCTTGCCGCGGCGAAAGAGGTCGCGGGCCGCGCGACAGCCGAGGATATTCAGCGTGTTGTCGATGCGCAGCAGCAGCACGACGATGCGGTGAGCAACGCCGACCCCAAGAGCGCCTTTCGCGCCAACATCTGTTTCCACCAGACGTTCTTCTCCGCCTGCGGTAATGCCGAACTTATCGGCGCCATCAACCTTTATGGTCAGAAGGCGCACGCTGTCCGCTCTTTCTCGATCGGCAAGCCGAACTACCTCGCGCGGTCGCGCGAAGAGCACTGGGCGATTATCGGTGCGCTGAAGGCGCGCGACGAGCAGCAACTCCTGACTGTGTGTCGCGACCACATCCGAGTGGCCCGTGATGCCTACATTGAAACATACCGCCATCGATTCCCCGTCGCGCCGGCTGTCTGAGTGGCCGTCGACGTCTGGTCCAGGAGAGTGCATGTTTGAGGTCGCCGAAGAGGGATTGAAACTCGAAGCGCGCACCGTGCCGATCGCGGCGCAGGTCGATGTTCTGGTGTGTGGCGGCGGCGTAGCTGGAATTGCGGCTGCGGTCGCGGCCGCTCGCAACGGGGCAAAGACGCTTCTCATCGAGCGGGCGGGTTTCCTCGGCGGCACCGCGACCGGCTCCGCCATGGGGCTGATCGTCATTCCGGCAAGCGAGCTCGTCGGATTCCCCCGTGAATTCTTCTCCCGTTTGGCACAGGAGCAGGGCGCCGGATTAGGCGATGTCGTGCCGTGGGATATCGAGGCCTACAAGCTTACGGCGATGGACCTGGTTCTCGAATCCGGCGCCGGCCTGCTGCTGCACACGTGGGTATCGGAGCCATTGGTTCGAGATGATCGCCTTGAAGGCGTCATCATCGAGAACAAATCCGGACGCCAGGCAGTCCTCGCCAAGGTAGTAATCGATGCCACCGGAGACGGCGACGTTGCCGCGCGCGCTGGCGTGCCGTTTTTCAAGGGGCGGGAGGAAGACGGCGCCATGCGGCCGACCACCGTCATGGGGCGGATCGGCAATATCGATCTGCCGAAGTTCAAGGCCTATATTGACAGCCATCCCGAAGACTTCTCTCAGGACGACGGTCGACGCGTCGTCGATCTCGACCGCGGGATTGTGCGCATCGACGGCTTCTTCTCGATCGTCGAAAAAGCCAAGGCAAGCGGTCTGCTGGACGCAGCTGCTCCCATCAACTATCTGCGGTTCAGCGGCGTCAATCTTAAAGAGCATACCGATCGCGCCGTACTCATCTGCAACAGCACGCGCGTCTACAACGTCGACGGCACCAATGCTGCCGACGTGACGAGAGCGGAAATCGAGGGACGTAAGCAGCTTCGCGACCTTGTACGCGTCTGCCGGAAGCTGTTGCCAGGCTTCGAGCACAGCTTCCTGATCGACACGTCCGCCTACCTCGGGGTCCGCGAAACGCGCCGCATCCGGGGGCGCTACACATTGACCTATAGCGATCTCGAACACGGCAAGCGGTTCGACGACTCACTGGCGGTCATGACGTCCGTCGACTACGGCAATGCTGAAATACATGGCCCGGATTTCGGTCATGAAGGCTCGAAAGACGACGAGTGGGCTCGCAAGCTCGCCCTCAAGCTGATGCGGTTCGAGTTTCCGCTTGGCTGCATGCTCACGCCGAGCCTTAGAAACCTGGTGATTGCGGGCCGCTGCGCGTCGATGACGCACGATGTCGACAAGTTCGCGCGCAACATGGCTCCAATCGGTCTGCAAGGGCAGGCTGCCGGCACCTTTGCTGCCCTAGCCGCGGATCGGGATTGGAACGACCTCCCGGTCGAAACCGTGCGCGCCGCGCTTCAGCGAGACGGCGTTCCCGTGAGTCTCGAAAAGGACGAGGCCCATAGCAACATCGAAAAACATGTATCGGCGGCAGCATAACGCGTCCGCCTTGAAGG
>JAKALI010000548.1 GCA_021813195.1 Pseudomonadota bacterium | reverse complement strand
TGATCATTTCATAGCGTCTCCGACCCTAGAGCAGGGCCCTCTGCTCGTCCGTGGCATAATCGATCGGAATGCCCTTGTTCTTGCGCTCGACAAATTCGCAGGTGACCTTCTTGACGGCCTCGGCGATGTCGTCCAGATCCTGCTTTTCCAGCAGGGGATGCACGCTCGCCAGCCAAAAGACCTCGTCGCACGCTTTCTCCGCCACCGGGCACAACCCGCGATAGTACTCGACATGACCCTCATAAAGCGGGCACTCGAACGGGCACTTGGTTCCGCCGTAGCCGGCCTTATTTACAAAGAGTGGTTCGAGATGCTGAGGTACCATCCAGCGCGTGGTGCTGAGGTAGCGAAGGTTATAGACGCCCTCGGCCGCCAGTGCCACAGCGAAATTTAGCATGTCGGTCCCGAGCACCTCGGGCTGAAGGCGGATGAGATAGTAGAAATAGACGCGCTCGCCCCACGGTGACTTGGCCGGCAGGACGATGCCTGGAGTTCCTTCCAACTTGGAGGAAAGATAATCCGCGTTCTCCGTGCGCTTGCGGATCATGTCCCACGCGCGCTTCATCTGTCGAGTGCCGACGGCCGCCTGCATGTTCGTGATGCGATAGTTGGTGCACGGAAGGTCGAAATGGTACTTGGAGGCGGGTCCGAGCGCTTTCTTGCGGGCAAAGTCCTGATAGCCCCACATCTTTTCGTAGAGGTCCGTATCGTTTGTGATGACGAACCCGCCTTCGCCCGTGTTGGTGATTTTGCCGGTAATAGTGCTGAACACGCCGGCATGTCCGATCGTGCCGACCATTCGACCCTTATAAGTAGCGCCGAGTGACTGGCAGGCATCCTCGAGGACCCAGAGGTTGTGCTTGCGGGCAAGCTCCATGATGGGATCCATGTCCACGAGAGAGCCGGAGATGGTGACAGGAATAACCGCCTTGGTGCGGGGAGTAATGCGGCGGGCGACATCCTCAGGGTCAAGAGTGAGATGCACCGGGTCCACGTCGGCGAAGATGGGGATGGCGTTCTGCTCGAGTACGGCCGTGTCTGACGCGACGAAAGTATAAGGGGTGACGATCACTTCATCGCCCGGCCCGATCCCGAACGCGGCGAGCGCAATATGCAGGGCGGTGGTGCCGCTGGATACCGCGATGGCGTGCTTGACACCGAACCACTCGGCGATCGTCTGTTCGTATTCGACGGCCGCCTCGGCGCGACGCAGTTTCTTTTGCCTCGCCACTTCGAGCAGTGCGCCCAGTTCCTCTTCCTCAAAGACGTCGGTTTCGACAATGGGATCCTTCGTGCGGACGACCGTCCCGCCGTCGATTGCTAGTTTCGCCACGACCTAACCTCCATTGGAAATAGGGATTGCAGGAGCGCGAGCGGGAAAAACGAAAGGGAACCCGAAGCCCAAAGGGCTCTGGTGCGTCTCGACCACAATATGCACTCTACTCTAGCAGTTTACTCTATCTACGGGTTCGCGTAGCACCGAGCGTGAATTGTCTTCGATTTCCGCGATTTTGCAATTTTCGATATCAAAAAACGCCTTGATTTCCAGGGCTTTTCAGAACCCATAGATAGAGATTCGGTCATAACATGATTCAGGGTGAACGCACCTGTGCTTTAGCGGCACGAACGCGTTGAATGGCTTTCAAGTTGATCACGATGTAGATCAGCGTATTTTGATTCCGAACGCCCGACATGCGCCACAACTTCGGACGCTCAATGCCAAGGGCCTTGGCTTGGCTGTTGATTCGTTCTGCCGCCGTGCGGTCATCATACGCCAAGTCATATTCCTCCGACTGCCGATCGAGCTGCACGCGCAACTGTGCTCCCAGTTCAATGTTGCGATACTTTACGCAACCGACACCCTTGACGAATTGAGGGTGTTGAATACGACAGGTTTCGCCGGGGAGCGCGGCTCGGCCAAGCATCGGGCATTTGTTCACTTCGGCATGATAGCCGCGTGTGGCATCATAGTACTGATATTGCCCGATCATCTCCCGTCCATCCGGACAAAGCGGGTGTCCGTTCAGCCCGAACGTGGGATAGGCAAACCCATGGGAATTAAAGGCAATGTCCGCTTTCCCTCCCGCGTGGTGGATGTGCTCATAGATGTACCACGCATCAAACGCGGCATCGGCGGTGAACCGTTTCGGACCGTGACCCATGCGCGTCTCGGTCGGCAGGATCAGTGAAAAGAAATAGCGACTATCGTGTTGGTCGAAGGTGCGGGTGTCTTCCGCGACGACAAATTCGCCATAGGTTGGGTCGCGGGATACGGTGATGCCCGTGCCATAGCCCCACAGGAGGATTTTGAATTGAAGTTAGGCGGGTGCCGGCAATAGATTCTGTTTTTGTTCCACTTGCTTTCGCTGGGGGAACAGCACTCGCCGCTTGGACTGAACCGATGCTCCCAGATTCTGACTCTTTGGGAATTTCCGTGAACCCTTCTACATATAGTAGGCGTGAGTGACTGGCCGGGCGAACAGACGATAGCCATTGAGATCCAGATAGATCCGCTGGAAGAGGTGATCCAGGTTCAGGATGCCGTAACAGCGCCGTTTCAGAACCTTGAGTTTGTTATTGAGCCCTTCCACGAAACCGCTGTTTCGACGGTTCACAAAGTAATTGGTAACCTCCTCCATCCAGTCGTCCAGCGTCGTCAAGAACGTGGCGTAGCAAGGCAACTCGCTGGCACGAACTCGCGCTTGCCATTCCTGGAGTTTCACGCGGGCTTCTTCCTTGGACAGGTTCGATTCAAAGAGTGCCGTCAGGTCTTCCCGCAAAGTGTACGCCAACTCCAAGCGAGGCGAATACGTGAAGAATCGTGCCAGCACGGCCGATTCCTCGGGCGTCAGGTCCCGCTTGTTTTTCCGAAAGGCCCACAAGCTGCCTTTCAACGGTTGATAGTCCGTCGCGGGGAGTTCTTGTTTGAGCCGTTTCAGCTCTTGCCGCCGGAGGGTATCGGCGCTGGCACGATACTGTTGGGCGACATGAAAACGGTCCGCCACGATCTCCACCGTCGGGATAACTTCCTTCACCGCGTTGCGATACCCGATATACAGGTCGACACAAGCGGTGCGGATGGTTTGCTGCAAGCGTTCGGGTATCTTGCGCAGAAACTGAACGACAGTGGTCTTTTCTCGGTTGGGCAAAACGGCCAAGACCACCAGGCGCTGATCGGCCAAGCGCGCGGTGACAATCACGACGAAATCCCGATGCCCTTTTTTCAGGGCAATCTCGTCCAGGCCTAAGACTTCGAGCGCCGTGTACTGGGACCAATCCACCTGGGTCGCAATCCGCCGCTCCACGATGCCCAGCACCCGATCATAGTCCAGTCCTTCTTTCAGGCTCACGTCTTCGATCGTGGCGTTGATTAAGGCGAGCAGGACGTGGGCTTCATAAGCTCGCGTGTTAGGACTGTTGGGGGTATGCCAACTGAGCTGTTGCGTGGTGGTGGGTTTTCCCGCACACTTGAGACAACGGTAGCGTTTCGGGCGAAAGCGCAGATAAGTCGGTCGTCCTAGAATGGGCAGATGGCGAACCGTCACCCACTCGTCGTAGCCGAAAAACTTGCCAATCGCTTGCCCGCACTTATGACACCGGGCCGTCTTGAGTGTGCTCTCAATCGTGAGGATGTACGCGCCGTCCTGATCGACCTGGACGTCGAGCACGTGAACGTCCGGGATATCCAGAGGGATTGAAATCCAGGCTTGAGGCATGGGACACCACCTTGTTAGCGGTCATGTTCTTTACCTGGCATTCTACTCCCATCCTCACTGCAACTCAACACCCCTAGATGTAGTGGGTATCACGGACATTCCCAAAGAACCACGATTTCTCCTCGCGATCTGCCGCTGCAGTCTGCGATATCGGTGTGGCTGCCCACTCCTCGTCAGACACATCTGCACCTGCGGTCGAGGGAGCGTC
>JAKALI010000547.1 GCA_021813195.1 Pseudomonadota bacterium | reverse complement strand
TCTTTGGTCCAGCGGCAAGGGTGACATCCCCGCCAGCCTCGCGTTCACGAACAACCTTTCGGCCATCACCGATCCGGGCATCTCGAACGACGCCACGCAGGGCTATTCGGTTGGATCGCAGTGGGTCAACGCCACCGCACGGCGCATCTGGACGTGTACAGATGCCACCGCCGGTGCTGCGGTCTGGGTGCTCGATGGCGGCGGCGCCCTTTCGCAAGGCGCCCAAGGAACGCTGAACGCGAGCGGCACACTCACCGCCGCGCTGATGCTTGCGGGCATCGTCACATCCACCACCGCTGCGGCCGTGGCTGCAACGCTCGACACGGCGGCTAACCTCGACACGGCCTTCGGGGCTTCCGCTCCGGTCAATTCGGCATTCGACTTCTCGGTGATCAACACCGGTGCCACAAATGCCTTCACGGTCGGCACCGCTGCGGGCTGGACGCTGGTTGGCAATATGGCGGTAGCTCTTTCCAGCTCGGGCCGCTTCCGCGCGCGCAAGACTGCCGCGGGCGCGTGGACGCTGTACCGGATTTCGTAACGTGAACCTGAATGCGATCGCGGGGCCTGTGGTGGCGGCGGTCAATCCGCCCACGCCCGCGACTGTCAGTTTTTCGCTCGGCAGTACAACGAATTCGGACGGCACCCAGACCCCGAAATATCAGGTGCCGCCGACTCCCGTCTCCGCGCAGGTGCAGGCGCTTTCCTTCCGCGACATTCAGCAGATCGAACACCTCAACCTGCAAGGCACGCGCGTCGCGATCTATCTGAACGGCGAGCTCGACGGGTTAGAGCGCGTCAGCAGGAAGGGCGGCGACCTGATCACAATTGCTTCCGGGACACATCGCGGTGTATATCTTGTCGCGATGGTGCTGGAGCAGTGGGCGGGCTGGGTGAAGGTTGCCGCGACATTGCAAAACGGTAGCTAACCGAAAGGGCTTCGACGATGGCTAACTATTCCGCTCCCGTGCTCGCCAACGCGATTGGCACCACCTTCAAGACCGGCGGTTTCCTCTACTCCGGCGGCACCCGGCGTTCGATGCTGTACGAAGTCGAGATGGGGCAGACCGGCGCCTATGCCTCGACCGATGCTCCCTTGCAGTGGGATCTCTCGCGCGCCGCGACTCCGACGCTGGCCGGCACCGCGGTCGCCGCCAACCTGCTCGACATCGCCGATTCGGTTGCGGCCTCGCTGTTCATCAACGCGGCATCCGCTGAGCCGACCTACACCACGGCCGGCAACGGCCTGAACCTGAAGCAGTGGGGCATCAACCAGCGCGGCTCCTATCGCTGGCGCGCACTGGATGACGGCGACAACATCATCCTGCCGTCGACCGGCGGCGTGGGCGTGGGCCTGCGCGCAGCCTCGATCACCTCGGGCTTTGCGGCCTCCGCGATCGGAACGATCGGCTTCCTCGAACGCTGATGCCGCGCCTTCTCCAGCAGCAGCCGGGCGGGATCAACATCATCACCGATCCCGTCCTTGGCACCTCGGTCGAGACGCATTCCTCGACCTGCAAGCACTGCCAGAAGATCACCGACTTCCCCAGCCGCAAGAAGATGATGGATCACGTCGAAATCTGCCGCGGCTGCATGGCGCTGATCTGCCTCGACTGCTACGGCAAGCCGTGCCGGCCCTTCGAGAAGGAAGCCGAGCGGCAGGAGCTGGAATACAAGCTCCGTTCCCGCATCCACATGCAAGCGTGGAAATGCTATGGTTATTAAGACTTGCTCCCGTTGCCGAGAGCAAAAGCCGACTTCCAGTTTTTACAGCCACGCGACCCTGAAAACATCCGATCATCTCCATAGCTGGTGCAAGGATTGCCTTCGACAGCACCGAAAAAGCAAATGGGCAAAACGACCGGATGTGAGAGCCAAGGCTACAGCGCAAAGCAAGGAAAGAGCCTCGCGAACCCCGCGCTACAGGTTGGCGCAGGCGAGGAACGCAGGGCTGAAACGCCGCCCTACGGACAATCCTATCTCGATAGATCAATTGATCGGTTTGTGGGTAGCGCAGGATGGTAAGTGCGCGGTATCTGGCATTCCCATGACGTGGAGCGCCGGGAATCAAGGCGGCAAGAAACTGCCGACTTCTGTTTCACTCGATCGCATCGACAACGGTCGAAGCTACGAGCCCGGGAACGTTCGACTGGTTTGCGATGCCTTCAACGCCTTCCGTGGAGAAATGACGGATCAGCAGATGGTCGAAATGGCCGAATCTCTATGCCGTTTTCAACGACGATCTTTGCTGAAGATAGTGGGCTGATCTGCCTTCCCATCGTGGATAATTTGCGATAACCGTTCTGTCCGGAGCGGAGGGATTTCCTATGTCGAATTGCAAGGATTGCCGGAAGTGGCTGTGCATGCGCGTCACCGACTACGAGGACGGCAGCCGAATCATCAATCATCAATCACCGCAGGGAAAAGGTTTGTGCGAGGTGCTGGCGATCGAAACCGGCGCGCACTTCGGCTGCAATCAGTTCGAATTCGGCGCCGAGCACGTCGAGATCATGGGCCGCAAATCTGGATCGCCTTGGCATCATAGCCGGCGCGATACCTGCCCGGACTGCAAGGGAACGGGAATCATCGATAGCGGTGGAGAGACGTGCCGGCGCTGCGCGCGAACCGGGACGGTGCTCTACTACGACGACGGCTATATCGGCGAGGAGCAGACCCGCCGGCATCCGAACGAAGCCCTGATCGGGCCGCCGCCGAAGCCGCACTGCTTCAACTGCTCGGCCGAGCTCGACCCGGGCTGGAAGGCCTGCCCGACCTGCGGCGAGAAGGTCGAGAAGCCGTCCGATCCTGTCCGCGTCACCGAAGCCTTTCAACCGTGAGGGAACGACCAATGCGAAGCAATGAATTTTGGGAATGGTTCGAGACCGTTGCACCGAAGCTGGCCACGCATAAGTCGATGGATCGCAGCGGCACCTTCCGGAAGATGTTCGAGCACCTCGAAAGCTTCAACCGGCCGGTGAACATCATCGAGACCGGCTGCATCGAAGATCCGAACAATTGGGCCGGCAACGGCTGCTCGACCATCATGTTCGACAAGTTCATCGAGACGCATCCGGGCTGCACGGCGCGGTCGGTAGAGCTGATCGAGGAGAAGTGCGAGCGCGCCCGCGCGATCTGCCCCCGGGTGACGATCACGGCTGGCGATAGCGTGGATTATCTGAAGTGGGCCGCCAAGCACGTGAGCGTCCCGATCGACCTGCTCTATCTCGACGCCTCGCACCACGACTGGATCAACGAAACGCCGTCGCAGGCCCATCACTTCAATGAGCTGATGGCCGTGATGCCGCTGTTGCACGAGCGCAGCCTTGTGGTGGTCGATGACAGCGTGACGGCGCTGGACGATTTCCCGAAAAGCCGGGTGATCGGGAAGGGCGGGATCGTGGCGCGCTATGCGCTGGAAGTGGGGGCCAAGCTTGAATTTTGCCAGTATCAGGTCGGCTTCACCAGGATCACCGGCAAGCCTCCGGCCGACATGCAGCATATCGAGGAGATAATTGCGCATGCACGGCTGGCCGTGGAGGAAGGCCGGCAGGAGGAGGCGGATTGGCTCTACTACCTGATCCTGTCCAGCACCCCGCCGCCGTGGACCGGCAAGGCCCGCGTGGCGCGCGGAGAGGCGGCTGGCATATTCGGCCGCGGCGCGCACAAGCTGAACAAGTTTGGCGTGGCGATCGATTGGTTCAGGACCGCGGTCGAAGCCGATCCCATGAGCGGGGATCTGCGCTGCGATCTGGCGATCAGCCTTGTGGCGCTCGGCGCCATGGAGGCGGCCCGCCGGGAGGCGTCGATCGCCACCGACCTTGAGCCGGATCTGGCACGTACATGGCAGACGCTGGGCGGCATCGAGGCAGACATGCGGAACGAGGCAGAGTGCATCGAGGCCTATGAGAACCAGATCACGGCGGCGCAT
>JAKALI010000546.1 GCA_021813195.1 Pseudomonadota bacterium | reverse complement strand
GCGCGCGCGGTGGCCGACCCGTTGTGCCGGAGCCAGGCCTGCAGGATGCCGATGACAAGGAGCGCCTCGATGCTCTCGCGCCAGACGACGAAGATGATCTGAGCAATCATGGCCGGCTCACTTTACCGCGATGACGCCCTTGCCGGCGTCGGGATGGAAATCGTCGAAGAAGTCGTAGTCGCCCTTCGACGGCCCGCGCAGCACGACGAAGGACTCGACGCCAGCTCCGAGCACCTTCTCCTTGCGAAGCGACCGGCTTTCAAATTCGACCGGGGTCTTGCCGGCGTTTCGCAGCACGATCTTGATGCTGCCGCCAGAGGGAACCTCGAGCCGGGACGGCGTGAAGGTGCCATCCTTGAAAACAATGAGATAGCTGACGCCGTCTGCCATCGCAGGACCAGCCTGGACGGTTCCAAGCAGCCCTGCGATGAGAACAGCCATGAGCTTCGGTCGCATCATGCCTCGGCCCCTCCCTTGTCAGATCGATCAGTAGGAGCCGAGTTTGCCGGTGCCGGCGAAGACGAAGTTGTACTCCACCGTCAGCGGCTTGAACCAGGGCGCGACGCCGGTTTCCTTGTCGACGTGGCGACCGAACTCCGGCGCTGGCGGCAGGATCGTGAGGGTCAGGTGGTACTTGCCGACGCCACCGAGTTTGACGTTGTCGCCGTAATGCGGCCCGTCGTTCGCGACCATCGGCATCAGCTTGCCGGTGACAGTCGTCCCAGCCTGCTTGGTCAGACTGTAGGTGATCTGCAGATAGGGCATCCAGTCGCCCTCGGCATAGCCATTCGGGTTGTTCGCGACCGCGTGAATGTCGGCCTCAAGATGGATGTCGGTCCCGCTCGCGGGCGCCATGATGCCGGGCGGGTCCATCTCGATTGGCTGCAGATAGACTGCGCCGATCTCCATGCCGCCAGCGATCTCCGGTTTTCCAATCGGATATTCCTTGGCCAAGGCCATGCAAGGCAACGCAAGAACCGCCAATGCGGTCAGGCCGGCCAGCGCCGATCGGGTTTCAAGTCTCATGGTGGCAGCGCTCCCAGGTTCCGGCTCCGAGTCGTACCGACCGTAGCAGTAGCAATTCCTGAGTGAAAGAGTAAATCATACTGAAAGACTCGGGAACTTTGCCGCGGGCTAGATCGAGCCGCTTCAGCGAAGCTGGAACATCCCCAGCGGCCCGACCACCGACGCGGCGATGCAGCATTGCCCAGCCTCGATGTCGGCATCTGTCGAGGCGCGGAGGTTGACCGTCGAACAGCTCCTATGGCTTCGTGCAACGCATGCCCGCTGTTGCGGCCCCCCAGGACGCTCTTGTCGAACTGGCTGCCGGGTGCGGGAGCTGGCCTGATCCACCAACATGCTTCAGCAATCTTGCCTGGCGGGATGCCGGAGCCGCCCCGGCGGGTTTATCCGGGCGGCTCGGGCGCTGCCGGCCAGGCGAGCGCGTGCGGATCGAAGCTGGCAACCAAGTCTGGTTTGATCACCTGAAAGAAGGGCGACAAGTCGAAATCTCTCGGGGTGAACAGGGAATAGTGCCGGATGTGTTGGAGTTCGATGCGGGCGTGATGGCTTGCATCGTGTGGCGGAAACCGTGCCAGATCTGGCAGGATCGGGTAGTGGACAGATTGGAACGCGCGCGCAATCAACGATGAACAGATAGCACGCGTCGGATCGCCCGACCCGACGGCCAGCATGCGCCGGCGCCACCGCACCGGCACTGGTGGAGTCGGAAAGAAGTAGCGGACCAGATCGAAGATGTTGCGCATGTCGTATTGCAGGCCGAGCCGGCTGGTCATGAAGGCGATGACCAGCGCGATTTCGCCCTCGGTCAGCCCGACCGGCCGGCAGATCCGGGTGTTGTAGGTCTCGTATTTCGAGAGGGGCGTTGCGATGCATCCCTCGCCCGGAGACACCTCGACCAGACGATGGGGCTCGCCGTCCGAAGTAGCGGTACCAAGTGCATCGCCGACATAGAGCGCGGCGTGGGACCAGGTCGACTGGGTCAGGTATTTGATCGCGTTCGAGATCCTCTCTCGCCCTTCGACCAGCAGCACGTCGCCCGGACGAAGCGTCCCGGACAGAGTGTCAAAATCGGATGGCGTGAAGGGCCGATATCCAGAACTCGGCCGGTCGAGCTTGCGGGCCAGATACCGTCCGATCGTGTCGAGCACGGCATCGGCAAGATGTCGGTGCTGTTTTACCAATCATTCGTCCTCTCAAGGATGTTCTTGCACAGAACCGATTGGCGCAGGAGGTCACGCGTTCCGCCGACCGACAACACTGCTTGAGTGTCTTGGCAGTGCTGCAGCATGAACGGCGTCGAATGCCGCTGGTAAGGACTTTGCGGTGTCATGAACCTTCTCCAGCCAAGGCCCATTCAACGGATTAGTTTACGAGCGGCCCGTGATCCAGCCCATGTGGTTCACTCCACGCGAATGCCACCAACTCCTAGCGGTTCAGGAACTTCGCCAAGCGCCAACCCGCGAACAAGATATGAGGAGGTCGTGCCAGCGAATAGTGACCGCAGTTCAACCTCAGAACATCCGGCCGCACCCCTGCGGCCTCTAGCTGCTCGATGAACCTTTCGGACAGCGCCGGCAGCACCACCGTGTCTCTCGTGGCCAGGACGAGTTGCAAGTCGAACGCGGGCCGCGCGAAGCTGTGGGCGTAGTTCCCGAGGTCGAGAGGGCTCCAAGCCCTTCGGAGGTCGGGCAACGTGATCGCCGGCTCAAGGCTCGCGCGGATCAAGCGTGTCGCCCGGCCGGTCCAAAGCATATCCGCAAGGCTGCCCGCCGACAGGAACAGGGACGCTCTTGCCACCGCCGGTTCATGCGCCGCCACCAATCCCGCAACCCAGGACCCCAAGCTCATGCCGAGAACGGACACCTCCTTGTAGCCTTCGTTCTTCAGCCAGCGGATGAGCTTTCGCCCGTCCAGGGCGGCCTGCCGCATAGCCTGGATCGTCCGGCCGAGGTTCGGACTGAGCATGTAATCGGCATGCGCCGCGCCGGCGCGGCTGCGCTCGAAATGATAGGGCAGGGCCATCTCCACGACCGAAATCCCGCGTCGGGAGAAGAAGCTTGCGATCTGTTCTTGCCGCGAGCTCGCATTCCAATGGTGAAAGACGACAAGCGCATGGTCGCGCGAACCGCTGTCGGCCACCTTTGCCCAGACGACATTGTTCTCCGCGATGTCGGTCGAAACCTCCGAGGGGAACTTGAGCCAGGCGTCTGCCAGCTCATAGCCGGGCTGGCTGCCGGCCGGCGCCTCAAAGAACGCGCCGTCCCGCACCGCCTGCTCCGCAAGCGCGCCGAAATCGTCTACGCTCGACACCTCTGGCGCACCCGGAAACGCGAGCCCGGCGTCCAGCACGAATTCTGCAGCACGCTTCCCCGCCTCGCCGCGCTGCGCACGCCGCTCATCCCAGCGGTCAAGCCATCTATGATACATGGGTCTCATCCCCCAATTTCTCTGCGGTCCCGCGCCATGGTCTGGGATTGATCAGGGCGTAGGTCGCAACCAACCACCCAACGCCCAACAGGATCGAGAAGCCGACGAAGGCGCCGATCAGAACGTAGCACGCAACAAGCAAGGCCACGGTCGCAGCCATCAGCTGCAAGCGCCGCTGGAATTGGTCCCCGACCTCAATTCGGAAAAGGCCATAGATGAAGACGAAGAGCGTGGCCAAGACCAGAACCAGGCTGCTGAAGTCGTTCGGCGCGCTGTAGCGTGTGAACTTGTCGACTCCGCTGATTGGGGTGAAGACCGAAGCCATGTCGCTGGCCAGCCAGCTCACGATATTCGCGCCGCTCGTCGCCAGGTAGGCGCTTTCGACCTTCATGCTGATCGCGACGGAAACAGCCAGGATGGTGCAGCGAAAGATCGCGAACATCACCCGGACGCCGACCTTGCTGGCCTCGGTTTGGCTC
>JAKALI010000545.1 GCA_021813195.1 Pseudomonadota bacterium | reverse complement strand
TCTTTTCGTTCAGCACCTTCTCGCTTCGCGCCTTGTCGCGTCTGGTCTTGCTCGTCAGCGGCTTTGGACTCATGCGGCAGCATCCTTCTCCGGATAAAGCGAGCGCAGTCCGGCGTGGGAGGCAGGACATATGCCACGCTCGGTGATGAAGCCGGTGACCAGCTTGGCGGGTGTCACGTCGAAAGCAGGGTTGGCGGCTCGTGTTGTGGGCGGCGTGATCAAGACCTGCTCGATATTGCCGTGCCGCGTACATCCCCAAACGTGTGTGACTTCGTTTTCGGCGCGCTCCTCGATGGGAATTGCAAAACCGTCCTCGAGGGACCAGTCGATCGTGGAGTAGGGCAGGGTGACATAGAACGGCACGCCGTTGTCGTGTGCCGCGAGGGCTTTCAAGTACGTCCCAATCTTATTGGCCACATCGCCCCGGGCCGTAACGCGATCCGTCCCGACAATCACGAGGTCAACGTCGCCGCGCTGCATGAGATGCCCGCCCGCATTATCGACAATAAGTGTGTGGGGCACGCCATGTGCACCCAATTCGAAGGCTGTGAGTGCCGCGCCCTGGTTACGCGGGCGCGTTTCGTCAACATAAACGTGGATAGGGATGCCCGCATCGTGGGCATGATAAATGGGCGACGTCGCCGTGCCCCAGTCGACGCATGCGAGCCAGCCGGCATTGCAGTGTGTGAGCACGTTGACGCGCTGACCCGGCGCCTTCCTGCGCGCGATTTCCGAGAGGAGGGTCAACCCATGCACACCGATCCGGCGGCAGTTTTCCGCGTCTTCGTCGGCCATCTGGGCTGCAAGGCCATAGGCCGCGGCCGCGCGATCAGCAGCCGACAACGGCTCAAGTGCGGCGCGCACGCGTTCGATTGCCCACTTCAGATTGACGGCAGTCGGACGTTGGCTGGCGAGAAACCGACATGCGAACGCCAGCTGCGCGTCACTCGGATCTTGCCGCATGGCCAATGCCAGGCCGTAGGCCGCCGTCACGCCAATCAACGGCGCGCCGCGCACCTGCATGCTGTGGATCGCGTGGGCTGCCTCTTCGAGGGAAGACAGGCGCACAGTCTCGAGGCGATGCGGCAGCCGCGTTTGATCGATGATGAGGACCGACCAACCGTCACCGGCGAGCCAGATCGTGCGGTAGGGCTGTCCGTCGATTTTCATTTTGCGGAGCTTTCGCGAAGAATTTTATGGGTGTCAGGTGTCGCCGCCAGGAAGGGCGGCACCGAGCGGGACGGCGAGCATCTCGTCGAGGCCGCAGGCCGTGCACGTCAGACGATACCATTCCGCGTGGGGACGTGCCGAGTGATCGGCGACCGACAGACCGGGGTGAGCGCACGCCGGACAGGTGATGCGCGCGTCCGGTGTCGCGCGCCACAATCCAACCGCAGCCACGGCAACTGCGAATTGGTCGGCTGCGAGTCGACGTCCCGCCATCGCACTCAGTGTCCCTCGAAAGCGAGGAGGGCGTGACAGGCGATATCAGCGTTCCGCAGTGCGCTCGCGCCGCCAAGTTCCGGCAGATCGACAATAAAGGTTGCTCCCACGATCGTTCCGCCCGAGCGCCGCACGAGCTTGGCTGCTGCCAGCGCCGTGCCTCCCGTGGCGATGAGATCATCCACGATCAGAATGCGCTCGCCAGGCTTTATTGCATCCTCGTGGATTTCGATCACGTCGACGCCATATTCGAGCGTGTACTCTTGGCCGATCGTCTTCCACGGCAACTTACCTTTCTTGCGGATGGGGATGAACCCGCAACCCAGCCGGTCTGCAATGGCGCCGCCGAGAATGAACCCACGGGCTTCGATCCCGGCGACGGCGTCGACTGGGACCGTGCGATACGGTTCCGCCATGCGGGCGATGGTTGCCTTGAAGCCTTGGGCATCTGCGAAAAGGGTCGTCACGTCGCGAAACATGATGCCGGGCTTCGGGTAGTCTGGAATCGTGCGAATGAGTTGTTTCAAGTCGTCCAACAGACACCTCCGCGTCAAATTCACGGCGCAAACTACCAATATCGAGCACCAAGGGGTAGCTGGAGCCCGAACCTGAGGCACAATGTGTGTGATTCGGGTCAGGGTACGTCTCGGGCAGGCAGCCTGGCACCCATTTCGAGGAACAGAGCCGATGTCGCTACCACTCACCGCCGAGGGCGAGATGGACGATCTGCCCCGCACGCTGAGGCGCGAGAAAGAGGCCCGCCTTCGCGAGGCGCGGGAACGCGAGGCGCTGGCCGCAGGCTACGCCAGCAGTTCGCCCGACGCTCTTGGCTCGGCCGTCCCCGGGACGGAGGCTGTGCCGCAGCCCTACGCCGTCGAGGAGGTCTACCCGGCCGCCGTCAAGTCGATCGACGTGCCATTCTTCCGCCTCGTCGCGTTCTTTTTGAAAGCCGTTCTCGCGGCGATCCCGGCACTGATCCTGCTCGGCGTCCTTCTCTGGTTCGCCGGCCAAGCTCTCGAGATGGCCTTCCCCGAGCTGTTGAAAATGAAAATCCTGATCACGTTCCCCAATAGCTGAGCCGGTCGGGATGGGCGTGGGGGGGCAGACAACGCGCCGGGTCGTGCTTGGTGGGCTCGGTGCGGCGGCAATCACAGGGCTTGGCAGTCGCCGGTCAGCGTGCGCGCAAGGCGCAGATAGCGAGAACCTCGCACAGGAATTCCAAAGACGCGGAGTGACAGGGACGTTCGTTCATCTCGACACGGCCACCGATCGGACGCTGTATGTCGACGAAAAGCGCGCGGCGCGGCGTTTTGCGCCCGCGTCAACTTTTGATATCGCCAACGCGCTGATTGCTCTTGAAACCGGTGTCATCTCGAGCCTCCAAGAGGTCATCCACGGGCCTGACGCAAGCCGAGGCGCTACAGGCAGGGCACACGACTTGAGTGTCGATGCGGCGCTCGGCGGTTCGGCCGTTTCTGTTTTCCAAGAGATTGCCCGGCGCGTTGGCATTGCGCGTTATGAAGATTGGCTCGAGAAACTGGGTTATGGCAACGCCGCCGTCGGCCGTGATGTCGAGACGTTCTGGCTCGACGGGCCGCTTGCCATTAGCGCTTACGAACAGGCGGGTTTAATGGCCGCACTGGCGCGGGAAGAAGTGGAAAATGTTTCGATCGGTGCACAGCGCGCCGTCAAAGATGCGTTGCGCGTCGAGACGCAGGGCCAGAGGGCTCTGTATGCGAAAACGGGCTGGTGTCGCTCCAGCGTCCCGCAGATCGGTTGGTGGGTTGGCTGGGTCGAGCATGGCGCACGCGTGGACAGCTTCGCTCTCAACATCGACGTCAACCGTGAGACCGATTTTCCTCTTATCACCGAGATCGGTCGAGCGATTTTGGTCCGGCTCGCCCTCTACTAGTCGGCCTTCGGTCGCAAGACACGGCCTGCCACCGCATCGAGCTTGGCGATGAGGGCGGGATCGCGGGCCTCAGGCGCCGTGATGAGCGCCACATCGAGCGCGCGGTCGGAGCCGATGGGGCAGGGGGGATGCGTGCGCGGCATGTCGCGGGCGAGACGCCGAACAAGGCGCTGCGCATTTTCGGTGTTGGACTGCATGACGGCAATGATGGAGGCAACATCCACCGCGGCATGATCGTCGTGCCAGCAGTCATAGTCCGTCACCATGGCGACCGTCGCGTAACACATCTCGGCTTCCCGGGCGAGTTTGGCTTCCGGCATGTTGGTCATGCCGATGACGTCGCAGCCCCAAGCGCGGTAGAGGTTCGATTCCGCACGTGTGGAAAATTGCGGCCCCTCCATGACAAGATACGTGCCACCCTTGGTCACCGGGATGCCTTCCGCCGATGCGGCCGCAAAGCAGGCCTCAGCCAGGAGCGGAGAGACGGGATCGGCAACTGAAACATGGGCGACGAGGCCCGGTCCAAAAAAGGATTTCTCCCGCGCGAACGTACGGTCGATGAACTGGTCGACGACGACGAAGTGCCCCGGCGG
>JAKALI010000544.1 GCA_021813195.1 Pseudomonadota bacterium | reverse complement strand
GTGTGATGCGTACGCACGATATCCCATGTAGCCAATGAAGACCGCCAGACCCAACAACCCGAATACGACGGAGGGCACCGCCGCCAAGTTGTTGATGTTCACCTCGATCAAATCCGTCCAGCGGTTCTTGGGCGCAAACTCCTCCAAATACACCGCCGCTGCAATTCCGATCGGGAAGCTTAAAAGGAAGCAGACTAGGAGTGCGTAGAACGAACCAGACAGAGCACCGGCCAAACCAGCCAGTTCAGGGAAGCGGCTATCCGCATTGAAGAACAATTCCCACGTGAACGGCGTCGAGATGAGTTTGTTGGTGCTGAGCTTGTCGAACCAAATAAACTCATCATCCGACTTGAAGCGCGGATTGCGGATCAGCGAATTGCCCGTCTTGAGGCGTTGCTCGTAAAGTGGCGCGAGCGGCAGTTTAACCTGGATGGTTTTTCCCACCAGTCCGGGGTCCGCAGCGACGCGCGCCTTCAACACGTCCGCAGCATCATCTGCCAGAATACTCTCGTAGGCCGTCGACCTTTGCTGAAGAAAGTAGGTCCGGATAGCCTCAGCCACCACGCCGCGGAAATCGGCGTCGGCGGGACCCGATGCTGGAATGGCCTTCGGATCGATGTACGCGTCGACTTGCACCACGCCACGACCATCCTCGACGCTGAGCACGCCCCTTTGTCGCAAGCTATCAAAGAGCGCGATCCGTTCCTTGGAGAGCCCCTCGATCTGCCGCGGGATCACGCCCTTGTAAAGCTGATCAAACGGATCGGAAACTGGAACGGGTATTGTGACGGTCTGTCCAATTTTGTCCGGATTGGCGATGACGAAGTCGCGGATGATGTATTGGGCACCCGAACTCAGGATCTTGTTGAGGTCCGTTTGCTGGGCCTTATCCGTAACTTCCGGGAAGATCGCCTGGAAGGCGTCACGCGTGATGTTGCGGTAATTGGCTTCCCCCGGCTTCGTGGCATCGATTTTCGCCGGATCGAGGTTGACAGCCAAGTTCACCTTGGTCGTCGTTAGGGCGAGCGAGCCAGCGTGAATGAGCGAAGCGAACAATAGGCCCAATAGAAGCATGGCGATGGCGATCGCCGAGATGCCATAAAACTGGAGGCGCCGATCCGAGGCATAACGGCGCTTTACGCGCAACTTTGCGGAATCCGACGCCCAATCATGAAACAAGGGAGCCGCGGTGGCGGTCTGATTATTCATACTGCTCTCTGTATTTTCGCACGATGTGGAGGGCAAGGATGTTCAACCCAAGAGTGATCAGGAACAGCAGGAGGCCAAGCGCGAACGCGGCGAGTGTCTTGGGATTGTCGAACTCCACGTCGCCGATCAGAAGCGTTACGATCTGAACCGTTACGGTCGTGACCGGCTCGAACGGGTTGAATGTGAGATAGGCGATAATTCCGGCGGCCATAACGACGATCATCGTCTCGCCGATGGCACGGCTCACCGCAAGGAGTATGCCGCCCATAATTCCCGGCAGGGCGGCCGGCAGAAGCACTTGGGTGATCGTTTCGCCCTTTGTGGCTCCAAGGCCCAACGAACCGTCCCGCATGGACTGCGGCACTGCAGCGATGGCGTCGTCGGACAGCGACGAGATGAAGGGGATCAGCATGATGCCCATGACGGCGCCGGCCGCCAGCGCACTGTTTGGAGCAATCGACATGCCGATCGACTCTCCGAATTGACGCATGGCGGGCGCCACGGTCAAGACAGCGAAGAAGCCATAGACCACCGTGGGGATCCCCGCCAGAATTTCCAGGGCTGGCTTGATGACCGCACGCACCGACGCCGACGCGTATTCCACCAGATAAATGGCCGCGAATAAGCCGATCGGTGTGGCGACCAACATCGCAATGAGCGCGATCAACAACGTGCCCGTGAACACCGGGATGACACCCCACGCTCCTGCGGTGATGCCCTGATCCGCACGCATGGCGATCTGCGGCTCCCAATTCAAGCCGAATAGAAATTCCGTGACGGGAACTTTGGCAAAGAATTGCAGAGTTTCGTAAACGAGCGAGACCACGATGCCCGTCGTTGTTAAAATTGCAATGAGCGAGCAGCCGATCATCAGCGCACTCATGATGCGCTCGACGCTGTTGCGAGCCCGAAACCGCGGGGCGAGCCGCGACCTCGCGATGAAGGCGCAGACCACCGCCAGTCCCAACGCCACCGCGACCATCGCCATCTGGGCGATACCCTGCCAGGCGTTGTAGCGATCCGCTGCCGCCAGGATGACCTCATCCGGCTTGCCAAAGACATTTCCCTTGGCCACGGACTTGATCTCACTGAGCAGGAGGTTGATCTGGCCGGCGTCAAGGCCAGCCGTTCGCTCTGCCGGCAAACTCGACAAAAGCAGCGTATCAATCACGCTTCCCTGAAACAGGACCCAAATCAGCACGAGGAAAAAGGCGGGAATGCCAGCCCACGCGGCGACGAATGCACCGTGGTAGCTTGATAGTGAGTGCTGAACTTCGACCTGCCCGCCGGCCGACGTCTTCGTCGCAAAGTTTCTGGCCGTCGCCAGTCCGATGTAGTAGGCCGCAATCGTGAGCACCAAGAGTGCCAGCAGGACATACGAAACCATCACTACCCTCATTACGGCGAGGCCGGATTTGTGGTCGGCGACGGCATCCCGATCGCCGCTGCGTCAGCCAGCACTTAGCTCTTCTGTCAGGATCGCCGCAGCCGCGCGGTTGTTGATCAACAGCCGCGCGGCCGATCAGTCCATGTCACTCAGGGCGACGATTTAATTGACGGCATCCAGGGTCTTGCCACCGGTCGCGGCCTCCTGCACTTCCTTCAACTTGTCCTCGGGCAGAGACACGAGACCGCGCTCGGCCAGATAACCGCCCGGCCCCATCGCTTCGGTCGAAACGTACTCCTTGATGAAGTCGTCCATGCCAGAGATGACCTTGCGATGGGCATTCTTCACGTAAATGTACAGCGGACGCGAGATGCCGTACTTACCGGAAGCGATGTTTTCCAAGTTTGGCTCGACGCCACCAACCGTGACCGGCTGCAATTTGTCCTGATTTTCAAACAGGAACGAGTAGCCGAAAATGCCGACCGCGTTCGGATCCGCTTCCAGACGCTGCACGATCAGGTTGTCGTTCTCTCCCGCCTCGATGAATGCACCATCGGTGCGCATCGGCGAGCACTTGTCCTTCACGAGTTTCTCGAAGTCTTTCTTTTCCATCTCGGCCTTTTTGGCCTTGAAGTAATCGAGCTTCTCGCAACCGGCGTGCATCGCGAGTTCAACAAACGCGTCGCGCGTGCCAGACGTCGGCGGAGGGCCGTATACCGTGATCGCGACGTCGGGCAGAGACTTGTCGATGTCCGACCACTTTTTGTGGGGGTTGGGTACGAGCTTGTCGCCTGCGGGTATTTCTGACGCAAGGGCGAGGAAAATCTGCTCTTTCGTCAGATCGAACTGCTTGCCCTTGCGCGAAACGGCAATCGAAAGACCGTCATAACCGAGCAGAACTTCTGTGATGTCCGTGACGCCATTCTTCTGGCAATCCTCGAATTCCGACTTTTTGATTGCGCGCGATGCTCCCGTGATGTCGGGATGCGCTTCGCCAACACCTTGGCAGAAGATCTTGAAGCCGCCGCCGGTTCCGGTCGACTCGACCGTCGGAGCTTTTCCGCCCTTCTTCGCGAACTCTTCGGCCACGGCTTGCGTGTAGGGGAAAACCGTCGATGAGCCGACGATTTTAATCTCACGCGCCTCTGCTGCACCGCTGAGCGCGATGCCGCCTACGAGGGCTACCGCGAGGTAGGTTGCCTTGGTCATTCGGATGAACTCCTGGTTGCCTGGGGTTGCAGCGGATAACGGGGCGGTTACACCATCAGGACCCGTTCGGTGCCGACAATATGCAGGCCGCCGAGTTCGACTACGCCGGGACCGAGCTTGATATCGGTACCGCGACCGGCCATGTTG
>JAKALI010000543.1 GCA_021813195.1 Pseudomonadota bacterium | reverse complement strand
CGCGCATCGCACCATACATTTTCGGTATCGTCGAAAAATCAGGTGCCGCAGAATGTTCGATGTACGATCTGATCGGGCCGCGGCGGGGCGGCGTAGCGGGCGGATGCCGGTTGATCGTCGTAGGGTCTCGAGAGCACCGTCAGCAGGGCCTCAAAGGGCTGCAAATCTCCATCGTTCACGGCCGCCGAAATCGCCTCTTCGACCAGATGGTTGCGCGGGATAAAGGCTGGGTTTGCCCGTTGCATGACAATCCGGCGCCGGTTCGCGTCGCCGCTTTCCTCGCCAAGCCTGTCGCGCCATTTCGCGACCCACTCATCGCAGGCGGCCGGATCTTTGAAAAGACCGCGCAATGAGGCGTCGGCTTCGGAATCTGTGGTCGCGTCGTATAGCCCGCGGAAGGTCAAGGTAAAATCGGCGGCGTTGTCGGCCATGCGCCGCAAGAGATCCTGTATCAGGGCCTGATCGTCCGGCTGCGTCTCAAGCAAGCCGAGCTTGTGCCGGAGCCCCACGGCATAGGCGGCTTCGAATAGGGTCGGGAACGTGTCGATGGCCTCTTGTGCCTCTTTGACGGCGGACTTTTCATCGTCTGCAAGAAGCGGCAGCAGAGCTTCGGCCAGGCGGGCAAGGTTCCACTGTGCCATGTGCGGCTGGTTGCCATAGGCGTAGCGGCCCATCTGATCGATTGAGCTGTAGACCTGTGATGGATTATAGGCATCCATGAAGGCACAGGGGCCGTAGTCGATGGTTTCGCCGGCGATCGACATATTGTCGGTGTTCATGACGCCGTGAATGAAGCCGACGAGCAGCCATTTCGCGACGAGTGCCGCCTGGCGTGCAATCACGAGATCGAGAAAGGCCCGGTAGCGGTTCGGCGCATTGCCGGCTTGCGGGTAATGCCGGGCGATCACGTAGTCGGCAAGATGCCGGATGCCGTCCGTGTCCTCGCGCGCTGCGAAGTATTGGAAAGTTCCGACCCGAATGTGGCTGGCGGCGACGCGGGTCAGCACCGCACCCGGAAGCGGTGTCTCACGCCAGATCGTTTCGCCGGTTGTGACGACGGCCAAGGTCCTGGTCGTGGGAATACCGAGCGCGGCCATCGCCTCGCCGACGATATATTCGCGCATCACCGGACCGAGCGCCGCGCGGCCGTCACCTTGCCTGGAAAACGGTGTCCGCCCTGCGCCTTTGAGTTGAATGTCGCGGCGTACGCCATCGCGATCGATCACTTCGCCGATCAGAATGGCGCGCCCGTCGCCGAGTTGCGGGACGAATGTGCCGAATTGGTGGCCGGCATAGGCCATGGCCAGCGGCTCGGCTTTCTCGGGCACGCTATTGCCGGCAAGGCAGGCTATCCCCTTCGGCGCGGCCAGCATCTCCGGGTCAAGTCCCAACTGCCGCGCGAGGTAATCGTTCAGGCGGACCAGATGCGGCGCCACGACCGGCGTTGGCGCCAGCCGCGCGAAGAAGCGGTCAGGCAAGCGCGCATAGCTGTTGTCGAACGCTATGATATCCAAGGCCCCGGTCACGGTTATCCTTCCTCGATACGCAGACCTTACAGGGCGCGCGTGCGAAAGGCGAGATGGCCGGTATTGGAGGCCGCGACTGCTCGGCGCGTCAGGTCGCATCGTTTTCCTCACGCCACTAGAAATATGGCAGCACCGCCATCGCGCCTCCTACGGCTGCTACAGCACGCCGTGCGGCTGGAAGATGCTATTCGGATTGGACAGCGGCATACCCGTCCCTCGGGGAATATGTGCTTGAGCCCAATAGCGTGTTTATGGCGCGGGAGCTGGGTAAGGGCGTAAGGTGATCGTGCTCCTGGACACGTTTGCAATCACTTGCTGACAAATTGCGGTTAGCCGTATCCGGTGCTTGTCGGTGTTGGTCCGCCAGCGCTGCGGCACGCAAGCGGCACGCACTTTCTTGTAACTCGTTGAAACAGCATTGAGCAAAATTCACCAAAATTGAGTCCAAAACTCAGGATTTCCGCCGTTTTCCTCTTGTGAATAGCCCGCTCATAACGGCCGCGGCGATTGCTCACCGAATGGGTGATTTCGAATTCCGTCGCGGTATGAACCGATAAGCGCCGGCAACGAAGTCGGAGAAGGCGCTAACGCACGCTGGTCAGGATCGACGAACCTGGGCCTTGCGGATCGGAATTATTTTTGAGTCTTGCCGAACGATCCGTTGTAGAAGTGTTGCTAGAGACTGCAGCGCTTTTCGTTTCTCTGCGGCATAATCGTGCCGGTTGTATACTCCTTCGACGCCCGGGATGACATGGTTGACCACCCGTTCGGCAATCTCGCTGGGCACTCCCGCGCGCGACATGAGGGTTCGGCTCGTACGGCGTAGATCGTGCAGGACCCAATGTTCTAATTTTGCATTCGGGTCACGGCGGCGCATCACCTTGAGCATGCCTTCATCAAGTTGTGTCTTCGATTTGCTATAGCCGCCATATGGAGAGCGCCCAGTTTGTCCAAAGACATATTCACCAAGCGCGGGAAGAGAGGCCAGAAGTGTTTGAACTTCTGGAACTAGTTGGACGTCGTTGGTACGTTTGTTCTTCGTGCGCGCTCCTGGGATCGTCCAGATATCATCTTTAATTTCAGACCAGCACATTGCGCCAACTTCTTCCCGGCGCTGGGCCGTCAAAAGTAGCACGCGGACGAGGGCGCCGAAGCGCCCAAGCGTAGTGAGCTCGGACGCCTCCCATAGTGCGCGAATTTCTTCATCATTTAGAATGCGCTTTCGAGTACGTTCCGAGGTGCGGCTCCGTCCCATCCCCCGCACAATTGGCACGACAAAATCTTCATCGCGAGCTGCATGCCAATTCAGCGCTTTGCGAACATGGGCAAGCACCCTGTCCGCCATGACCGGCCCATTGTCCGCCTCGATTCCGTCGAGCAGGTCAACAATATGACCTCTGCGGAGGTGATTGACGGGGAGGTTACCAATTTTAGGCCGCACATAGCGATCAAAACAGCGGCGTATTTCGCGTGCGCAGCGCAGGTGGCGGGCTTCTACATACAATTTGAGGTGCGCATCGAGAAGGCTATCGACAGTTCCGATTTTGGTCCGATTCCTGCGCGCGGCCTCTCGTTCAGACTGTGGGTCGGCACCTCCGGCAATTCTGCCGCGCTCGGCTTCGGCCATCCGCCTTGCTTGGTCCGGCTTGATATCTATGCCGAGTGCGAACCAGCGCTGCCGCCCTGTTTCCCTGTCGACATACTTCAGACCGTACGACATTCGGCCGCTTGGCAGCCGTCGGGCCACGAACCCTTGCACCCCGGTGTCGAACAATGTCTCCCCGGGACGGAGTACCTCAATCGTTCGCTTGCTGACTCGTCCCTTCATACCTCGGGCATCCGTCGGTCTTCTGCTTCCAAGGCTTGTTGCAGGGCTGTTCATGCAACAGCCGTGCAACAGAATGGGAGCCATTTTCGTCTACCGCCGGAACCTGCAAGATACAAGAAGTTATTGGTTATAAACGCTTATTTCCATAAATAGGAACCAAGAGGAATGTTAGAGAACCCCATTTTTCGTAACTCTTAATCAGCGGGTCCCAGGTTCGAATCCTGGTGCGCCCACCAATAGAATCAAAGGCTTATCGCAACTGTCGCCATTCGTCCGATTGGCCAGGCGCAACTGTGGCCGGCGAACTTCTTGCCGCCTTTCCCGTTGTCGCCGAAGGCGGCGTGGGCCGGTCCGGCCGGGTAAGGGGGGCGATCTGCTGACGGACCGTGTCACTGCGATTCTGCAAGGTAGAGATCGCGCAAGTCGCGCTTGAGAACTTTCCCGATCGGGCTGCGCGGCAATTCCGGGATCGTTCGGACGTCAGCGAGACGCTGCGTTTTTCCGACCTGCGCGTTTACGAACGCTTTTACCTGCTCGGTCGTTGCCGTGCCGCGCAAGACCACGAATGCCACCGGCGTTTCGCCCCATTGCGCGGAAGGCGCACCGACAAC
>JAKALI010000026.1 GCA_021813195.1 Pseudomonadota bacterium | reverse complement strand
GACTGCGGCGAGATCTCGCGCACCATTCGTGGGGCCACGATCACGCAGACACCCAACCTGTTCGTGCCGAAGTTCCCCAAGACCTGGGAGCCCCGACTCGTCGCCGACATGTGCTTGGCCTGGGGCGTGTGCGCGGCAGCCTCCAGCAACGCCATCACGATCGCCAAGGATGGAATTCTGATCGCCAATGCAGCCGGCCAGCAGGAACGCGCAGCCGCTTGCGAGCTTGCCATTCAGCAAGCCCGTCAGACGCGGCGCTTAGCGGCCCTCAAGGGCGCAGCGGTCGTTTCCGACAGCTACTTTGCCTTCGCCGATGGCTTCGATGCGCTCGCCCGTCGCAAGGTGGCCGCCGTGTTCGCAACCTCCGGCTCGGTGAACGACAAAGAGGTCGCCGAACATGCGCGCCAGTTTGACGTGATTTTCCACACTGTGCCGGACGTGAAGGGCCGGATCTTCGCCGGTCACTAAAACCCGCCACTGCCGTCGAGATGCGCAGTTGACCTGCGAGAGATAGGCAAGACGCGCCAACAAGAGCCCCTGCTGACGTTGTCAGCGTTTTTTCGTCGGAACCACAGTATCGGACGACCAACCGTCGATGACAGGTGGCATGGCGCTGCCCTGTACCGGACGTTGCTCGCCGCCGCCGACAGAACTCGAAGCGCGCGCACGCTGGTCCACAGGCACCGAAGGTGTGGTTGGTCCGCGTGGCAGAACTTTCGTGTTGGGATTGGTCATTTGAAAAATTTCGCGGAAAATTCCTGGCGCAACCATGGATAGCGGATTGACGATGACCTGTGGCTGCTGCATCGGGCCTTGAATGGCGAAGGTGATACCAAATACGCCTTCCCCGCGCGGGCCGCTTAGGATTTGTCCCACAATGGGAATTCCACCCAGCATATTGTTGAGCCCCTGCAGCGGAATGTACGTCCCCCCGATATTGACGCGCTCCGCGCCATAATCGACCTTGCCGCGCATCGTCGCGCCGAGCACGGGACCGCGCAAATAGGACTCCTCAATTACGAATTGCCCATAGCCCACCGCGAAGGGAAGTTTCAGCCGGTCGAACGTGATGACCTCGCGCACGACGCGGCGCTGTCCGGGAACCGCCACACCGATGGCTGGGCCCTCCTGTCCCTCTGCACCCGAAATCACTTCGGCCACCACCTGGTCGCCCAGAACCTTAAAGTCATCGATCCACAAAACGCCTGTTTTCTCGGCAGCGCCGCGGCCATCCAGATCGACTTCGAGCCGCACGCGACCACCCTGCATATTCGGGTAGAAGCCAACCAATTTGAGGGCCTGGCCAGCATCCGTGCTGTCGGCGAGGATCCTGCGCTTGCCGCCCGGCTGATCGGTCAATAAGGCCGCGAGGGGCTGGCCGCCGTCGAGTGTGCCACGTGCATTCAGCGCTGTGAGGCGGCCCGCCCGGCGCGACACATCCATGCGCAAGCCGCGCAACGATACCCCCGTATGCCCGATGACGTTGTCGATGCTGACGTTCAAATCAAGACCGCCCTGATTCTCGGCGGGCTTGACAGGCGCCGCCGAGGGCGTGCCGACTGTAAAGAGCGAACGGAAGAAGTCACGGCCATCGAACGTCGCGCCACGGGCGTTAGCCGTCCAGATGTTCTTTGGACTGCGCTTGGCCTCAACCTCCAAGCGGCCAACGACGTTGAGGGAGAAGTTTGGAAAGCGCACTTGCTGAACTTTGTTGTCTGGGCCCAAACCGATCCAGCCATCAACCGCAATCGAGTCGCCGGTCAGCTTGAAATTCTGCAGTTCCGTCTTGTGTGTTGTTCCCGGCACGATCTCGAAACGCAACTCGGCTTCACGTCCGGCCGGCTTCGACCAAGCAAGCTCTGAAATCGTAAGCTCCGCTGGGCTCAGATCGGCCCTTACGCGGATGGCATCGCGCGCACTATCACCCCCACCGATCGTCACTTCGACGGGAACTTCGCCTTGCACATAATCGTTGACATCGATCCCCAATTGCTTGCGATCGGAGTTGTCGAGACGGGCGGTCAAGGTCAGCGGCTGCGGGACATTATCCTGGTCCTCGCTCGATCGCTTCCAAGCAAGCTTTGCCAGCACGCCATTGAGGATCAGATCCCCATTGGCAGTTGCTCCCTTTTCATTGAGATCAACGGCAATGGTGCCGCTTTGCACTGAGACGATGCCGATCTTCTGAAGCGAGCGTACGTCCGTTATGCGAGCAGAACCCGTAACCCCCAATGGATCAGCGTGTGTCAATTGGCCGAACGGCACTTTGATTTCGAACTGTCCATCGAATTTACCGTCGATCGCCCCGGCCATTCCCGCCAGATCCGGAACTTGCGCATCGGGCAGCACGGCAAATGCTGAGAGAGCGGCAGACAGCTCGCTCTTTGAGCGCCACGTCAAGGTTCCTTTTGCTGCCGGATCAAAAACATCGCTGACACTGAACTGCGCGCCGTCCAGAGCCAAGGGTTTGGTCGCCGATTGGCCGCCTGCAAGCTTTGCCGACGCCAATGTGATCTGCAGCACTCTGTCATTGATCCGAACCTGCCCAGGCCCCGACACAACGACCGCCGCCGATCCTTCGAACGGGCGGATTTGCGCGCTTTCGACATCGGCCGTCAGCGACATCGACTGGCGCAGTCCGCTCGGCAGAACAACCGCGTTTTCAGCGGTAAATTCCCCAGTCCCATACGTCATCTGGGCACTCTTCAGCCGCCCAGAAACGACATGGCGACCAAACCAGTTGCGCGACTCGCTATTGATTCCCGATGGCCAAATCACCTTGATGAGTTCGGCGGTGGCCGCGGACAACTGGCCTGCAAACTGGACCCCCGCCCCTCCCGTCTTTGGAACACTGTATTTCGCCGCAACGACGAGTTCGCTGTCTTGCGCAGCCAAGCGAAATTCCTGCAAGTCGACACGGTTTTCTTCCGTCAGAATGCGGCCCCGCATCGAGAGCGACTGCAGCGGAATTCCCCCGACGCCGAACTCTTCAGCCGCCAACACGCCAGCCAGTCCATTGAGTTCATATGTCCATTGGCCCGTCGACGGTGCAGCCGGATCGTGATCGAAGCGTCCGGCGATGCTCACTTGGCTGTCGCCCCACTTCAGGGTCGAGGGCAACAAGGTGACGCGGGATGCCTCCGGCTGGTAAGCGAATTGCAATAGCCCGGCGTCAACGCGCAGAGGCGCCACGATGTCGGCGCCAAAATCGAATTGGCCGCGGCCCAGCTCGATCGCTGCCTCCGCACTTTTCAACTCACCGTTTGTCGCCAATTCGAAAGACGCGTTCGCTGCCATCGGCAGATCGAGAGCTTTCAATAGCGCCAGTGCGGGGGCCGCGCGACCTAAGGCACTTGGAACGAAATCGCGGATCGAGACCTTCACAAGGAGCTGACCCGTCTTCTCGGAATCTTCCGACAGCAGCGAGAGCGACCACGGACCGCGATCCGACTCGATTGTTGCTGTGCTCGAGATCAGGCTGCGCCGGGCGCGATGATCCAGATCGATCGCTAGCTCCCGAACGATGACTTCGCTGACTTGGCCCTCATGCTCCAAGCGCAGGGAAGCATTTTTGAGAGCGATCTCTCGCAGATAAGATGTGGCATCGGAGCCCCGGCGCGCCCGCGCTGTATAGTCGGCAAGCGCACGCGCGACGTCGATGCGTTTGCCCATCGCCGAGCCGGGTGGCGTCCCTGGGGTCTCAGGGGCGGTCGCATTTGGAACGGGAGTGACCACGTCCGGCTGTGACGGGTTCTCGGGAAGACCGGCCGCCTCGTCGAAACTCAGGGCCAAACCGCTCGAAGCCGCGTAAGATAGGGAGAGCCGCGCATCGATCAACTCCACACGCCGCGGAACGAATTGCCCCTTTGCAATCTGCGCAAGATCCAGAGCCACGGCGGCAATAGGTGCCGACATGACGATGCTACCGTCGCTTTCCGTCAGGCGGAGATTGACCAGACGGAACTCGAAGTCATGGCCATCGGTCAGTCTTAAGACGGCATCATCAACTGCGGCCGACAAATCACCAAATTCGGCGCCAATTCCTCGCTCGATCGAACCCGCCAGCACTTTGAGCGAAATGGGCCCGTGCAGCAGCCGAACATAGCCGACGATCGCGGCAAGCAGCGCCAGCAGAACGACCGGCGTGAAAACTAACAAAAGCCGGGTCGCCAACCGCGCCACGAACGCGAGCGACTGCGCTCCCCGATCTGCCGATCCCATATCAATGTCAGCGGAACGCGTGCGCTTGGGCGACGGGGTCGCGTCCCCTGTGACCATCCAGCCAGGACTGGTGCGCTCAGTTGAGGGTTGCCGTCCGGCGCGGCCCGACCTTGTCGGTGTCGTCTTATCCACGCTTCGTCCTCAATCGCACGCTCGGTGCATACCCCATATTCCGTTCCGCCCATGTCCTGGGGCGCTCATTCCACCGCCGGCCGGCCCGCGATCCGCGCTAACAACGAAGTGCGGGCCGGCGCGCAGCCACGATGCCGCCGTCCAGGTTGACAGGCCTGGAGAAAAATGCGCGGAATCAAAAACATTTGCGCTTCACGGCGCACCGAGTTTTGCCACTCGCACCTACCTGAGGAAAAGCGACAAAAGAAAGGCACGGCTCACGATGTTGAAAGAGGGAGATGTCGCGCCAGACTTCGAACTGCCCAACGAGGATGGCAATCCCGTGCGGCTGTCGCGTCTGAAGGGCGCGCCAATCGTGCTGTACTTCTACCCCAAAGACGACACGTCGGGCTGCACGCGCGAAGCCAAGGATTTCTCAGAGCGGCTGGCAGAATTCGCGGCGGCCGGAGCTCAGGTCTTCGGGATCTCGCCCGACAGCGTCACCAGTCATGATAAGTTCCGCTGCAAGCACGGCCTGACTGTTCCGCTATTGTCCGACGAGGCCAAGTCTGCTGCCACCGCTTATGAGGTCTGGAAGGAGAAGTCCATGTATGGCCGCAAGTATATGGGGGTCGAACGTTCGACATTCCTCATCGGCGCTGATGGACGGATCGTGCGCGCGTGGCGCAACGTGAAGGTGCCGGGTCACGTCGCTGAAGTGTTGGCGGCCGTTCGCGGCCTCGACTAGGTCCGCATCGGAGCCAAATTGCATCGCAGCGAGCGAGATTCTACTCTCGCGCGACTGCTGAAAAATTCGTGTCACTTCCATGATCACCGGTGCTGAAAATTCCGCATAGTGCGCCCATTTTTTCGGCTCGCATACCACGTGACCGCGCATGGGAAACATGCTAGGCAACGCCGCCAGGACCATGACTTGGGCCCCTGTAGTTCTGCCAGAATTGTGACGACGTCATCGCTGATCACATTGTGGGATGTTTCGTCTGCCCGTCTTCGAGCCAGACCGACGTGTGTCATGCGTTTGCTGCGGCATGAACATTAAATCGGACGTTCATCGGGTTCCATGGGGTGTCTGTCGCGTTGGTAACGGAGGTTGTTGCACATGCTGCCGAATTTCAGAAAGTCAGACGGCGATCCAGTCAAGCCTGGCTTTATGCCTTCCGCGCAATCTCCGGCTGCCGCTGTGCCGGGATATCCGGCGCCGACGCGACCCATCGGGAACCCTTTGCGCGCGAGCGAACGAGGCATGCCTTCCGTCATCGGTCCCGAATTGCGCATCACCGGCAATCTGGTTTCCCAGGGCGAATTACAGATCGAAGGAGAAATCCAGGGCGACATCCACGGTTCGCTCGTGCTCGTTGGCGAAAAGGCCCAGATCACGGGCGGCATCGTCGCGGACGAGGTCGTCGTGAGGGGGCATGTGATGGGGTCGGTGCGCGGCAAGCGCGTGCTGCTGCAATCGACGTCGCACGTTGAAGGGGACATCTATCATCTGACACTTGCAATCGAACAGGGGGCTTACTTCGAGGGCAAGTCCAGGCGCACCGAGGATCCGACTGCTGGTTTTGGGCTATCGCAGCCGGCGCAATCGAGGCCGCCCGCCGGTGAGGATGCGGCCGCCGGTCAATCCTCGCAGCAGCTTGCGCCAGCCGCAGCGGCAATGCCCGATATGACCCCGGAGCCGAGCGCCGAGCAGAGCTAATCGGTTGGCGGACCGCCTCGCGGGGGCGCGCTGCTCAGATCCCGAGTGAGCAAAAGGAGCTTGCGCTTGCTGTCATCGCTGGCGCATGCAGCCTCGACGAACCCGCACTGTCTATAAAATTTGACGTTGCGCATCCCCTGTGCCGTGACGACATGCACGCCCGGGACGCGTGCCGCGCTGGCGATTTCCGTGAAGCGTTCCACCAGCCGCTGCCCGATCCGATAACCCCGCCAGGGTGCGGCAAGGTTGATGTGGAGGTGAGCCGGGAAGCGAGCCGTCACGGGGGCGAGAGCCCGAAAATATCCGATGTCGTCGAACTCTCTGAGCGTCGCTGGATCGATGAGGCAGCCGACCAGATAGCCCGCGAGGACTTCTTGGCGCGTACCAGGCCAGGCTATTGCCAACAGAGTGAGTTCCGGCCAGTTTTCCAGATAGCGGCCTAGCCAGCGATGGCGGAACTTCGCCCGCGCGTCATCATCGGCAAATTCTTTGATGGAACTCGACGTAAAAAAAATTTCGTCGAGCGCAGACTGCATCGCCGCTGAACGTGGGCGCGATGCATAGCCTTCGATGACGACGGCCGTCGGATCAATATGCGAATCCGATAAATCCACCATCCATTTCGAGCACCGGCTGCGAACTCTGAGGCGTCGGGCTACCACGTCAGCGCGAACAGATCCATCCGCCTTCGGATTTGATACACCGCGACAGCGGCTCAACATAGGCCGCGCGTCGCGGCCGCAAGATGGGATCCGTCAGGCGTATCCCGGCTTCCTCCGGCGACATCGGAACGGGGTAACCGTCTGCCGCTTCGTTCGCGGCTACCACAGCCTCGGGACTGTCTTCGCTTTCTACGCGCCGCCCCCCGTAATTTCGACTCCACGGCTGGCTCGGATCATCGGGGATCTGGCGGATGCGAGCGGGCGGCGCATCTTGAACCGGCAAGCCATCATCTTCCATCTCGGCGACGCGTTGAACGGGTGCCGACATGGTGCGCGGCCCGGCATACTGGTTCCAAGAATACACGTTGACGGAGCCGCCATAGGTTGGAGACTTGGCGCTACAGCCCGCGGCGAGGCCGGCAAGAGCGCACACAAACATGCGGGCGGCGATGACCCGCGACTGCGCCCGCGAGGTGACGCACGATGACGCAAACATGAGACTTCAACCCTTGACGCAACGACGCTGACAAACGCGACCGATGCGCAGGGTGCCGGAGAGTTCTTAAGACGGCCCTAATGGCTGTCCCACTAGTACTGCGGGGCCAGAGTGCTACGTGCCGGCTGCACCGGATTGATTTGAGGCCCCGATCCGGCGTACGCCGCGATGTCGGATATTGTTCTGCGCTCCAAACCAGATGAGAACGGGTGACAATTTGTCAGCGGCACGCTCAATGGTATACGCGCGGCCTTCTTTGCCGCTCTTGCCCCATCTCCTGAGACCGCTCGATACGCGTGCGCCATGAAAACATCCGAAGCCGACATTCTTATTGTTCCCGGCTGGTCCAGTTCCGGCCCGGACCATTGGCAGACACGATGGGAGCGGAACCTGAAGACGGCCCGGCGGGTGGAACAGGCCGAATGGATCCGCCCCAAACGCGAGGACTGGGTCAATCGCATCGTCGAAGCTGCCGCTCAATGCGTGCGTCCGACGGTTCTCGTCGGACATAGTGTGGGAGCAATCGCCATCGCGCACGCTGCTGCCAAACTTGCCCGACTTCCCGCGCCACCGAGCGGGGCGTTTCTGGTGGCACCCGCCGACGTCGACAACGCCCGATCGTGGCCCGTCACGGCGGGAGAGACCTTTTATGATCCAGAAGGCAGTGGGTTCGCGCCGGCTCCTATGCAGCCGTTGCCGTTCCCCGCTGTCGTCGTTGCTTCCGCGAACGATCCCTATTGCACGATCGAACGCGCTCGCAGTTTGGCCAAGGCCTGGGGTGCGGCGCTGCTGGAAACCGGCGAACTCGGCCACATCAACGTCGCAAGCGGGCACGGGCCCTGGCCCGACGGCCTGCTTGCGTTCGGCATGTTCCTACAGCGGCTCTGACAGCCTCTGTGCGGCGGGCGAAGGACGGCTTGGCGCTCGCCCAGGATGTCAGTTCTTGGCAGCTTCCAAGTCCTGCACGGCCTTGGCCAGCGCCTCACTCATCACCCGGCGGATTTCAGCATCAGGAACCGAGATGCCCTTGGCAGCCAGGTCACCCTGGACCTTGCGGAAGACATCGTCGTCGCCCTTCTCCGCCAAGTCGGCTTTGCGCACGGCCTTCACATACTCTTCGACCTCTGGTCCGGTGAGCCCCATTTTCTCTGCGGCCCATTCGGCCAGGGCCTTGTTGCGGCGCGCCTCGGCTTTGAAACGAAGTTCCGAATCGTGCGCGAACTTCTTCTCATAGGCCTTCTCGCGTTCGTCGAATGTGGTCATGCTGAGGGTCTCCCGTCACGATTGTTCGCGCTATGTTCCAGGCGATACGGAGGTTGCATGTCGGCTCCGGATGCTGGTTCCAGCCGCTGCGTAACCGGTCCGGTTCGACAAATCAACGACTTGGCGAACCATGAACCATCTGGGCACATGCGGCACCGTTAAGATTGTTTCTCCCCCCCGGTTCGGCTAGGGTCTGCGAGCGCGAAGAGTTGCGCTGCTTGGCCGAATTTCACCCATAAAAGAAGCAGAATCGAACTGCAGCATCGATCGGGCGGCGGTCTTCGAACAGCGTATTGCCGGCGTTGGACATGAGCATGAGCGTGATCGTCAAAGGACCAGGATCGATGAATAGGCGGCGGCGGGTTTACGAGGGAAAGGCGAAAGTGCTCTACGAGGGCCCCGAGCCTGGCACCCTCATCCAGCACTTCAAGGACGACGCGACGGCCTTCAACGCCAAGAAGCACGCCCTCATCGAAGGCAAGGGTGTGCTCAACAACCGCATCTCCGAGTATGTGTTCCTGCGACTGGGCGAGATTGGCGTGCCCACGCATTTCATCAAGCGCCTTAATATGCGCGAACAGCTCATCCGCGAGGTGGAGATCATCCCGCTTGAGGTCGTGGTGCGCAACGTGGCGGCCGGTTCGCTCGCGACGCGCTTGGGGCTCGAGGAAGGCATGCAATTGCCGCGCTCGATCATTGAGTTTTACTACAAGGCGGACGCTTTGAACGATCCGATGGTATCGGAGGAACATATCACGGCCTTCGGCTGGGCCGCACCCGCCGAAATCGATGAGATCATGCAGCTGGCGCTGCGCATCAATGATTTCCTTGTTGGCCTGTTCCTCGGCATCGGCATCCGACTTGTGGACTTCAAGGTCGAGTTTGGCCGGCTGTGGGAGAATGATCAGCCGCGCATCGTGCTGGCCGACGAGATCAGCCCGGACTGCTGCCGCCTGTGGGACATCACCTCCGGGGACAAACTGGATAAGGACCGCTTCCGCCGCGATCTCGGCGGCGTTCTGGAAGCCTATCAGGAGGTTGCCCGGCGGCTCGGCGTGCTGACGGAAAACCCGCGGCCGAAGGGGTCGGGGCCCGTGCTGGTTGCGTCCAACCCGACCGGAAAACCGAACTGATCCGCCGCGAACGAGGCGGCTGCGGGACACGCTCCCGCCCGCCCAGTCCCGCCGACGTGCTGCCCCTGGGATATCGATGAAAGCGCTCATCCGCATTACATTAAAAAATGGAGTTCTCGACCCGCAAGGCAAAGCCATTGAGGGCGCCGTCAAAGGGCTTGGGATCACGGGCGTGGGCGACGTGCGTCAAGGCAAGCTCATCGAAGTGAACTTGACGGAGACCGATCCGGTTAAGGCTAAGGACGCCATCGAAAAAATGTGTCGCGAGCTCCTCGCCAACACAGTTATCGAGAACTACGCCTACGACCTCGAACCCTAATGGCGCGCGAACCCGCACCGCAACCGCCGACATCAAAAGCGAACGACGACGCGCTGAGGGTTATTCGCTTTTTGGCCCTCAAATTCGCCATCTTCGGCGTACTCCCACTCTTGGTTGCCGCACTCGTTGTGTTTTGGCAGTTTGGATGACGGCCATGGCCCTGCCCCGCCTGAGACTGATCCGCGCGCTGAGCGGCGTCGTGAGCGTCTGGCTGCCCACCGCAGCGGTTGCCACGGGGGACGGCCTGCGTCTGGAAGTGAACCGCCCCATCGAGATCACCTGCGAGACCAAGGCTGTTGTCGTCATGCCGGATGGGGCGAATGCGACAGCGGGAACCATGCGGATCTCGATGCGGCTCAAGGATGATACGGCCAGGCCGAAGACGGGTGAGTGGCGCATTGTCCAGGCCGACCCGCGACATGTCGGATCGCTCGCCGTGGGCGGAGTGCAGACCTGCCGTGACGCCTGCACGCTGACGATTGCGCAGGATGATCAGATCCAGCTGTGGGCGCCTGCACCCAAAAGTCTCGATCAGCTGGCTGACGGGGAAAAGCTCGTCCTCGCAATTTTGAAAACCGCCAATCTCGACTTGCGAGCCACGAGCTTCGTGGGCAAGGAGATTGAAGCCCTGGAAGAAGGATTCTGCAAGGTGGCTCCATGATCCGCGCATCCGTCATCGTCTTTCCCGGCTCCAACTGCGACCGCGACGTCAAGGTCGCCATCCAGCGCATCACCGGCTTCACGCCGCGCATGGTGTGGCACGGTGAGGCTAGCGTCCCGCCATCCGATTTCATCGTGCTGCCGGGCGGCTTTTCCTATGGCGATTACCTGCGCTGCGGGGCCATGGCTGCACATTCTCCCATCATGAAAGACGTGATTGCTAAAGCAAAAGCTGGCACGCCCGTTCTGGGCATCTGCAACGGCTTTCAAATCTTGTGTGAGTCCGGCCTGCTGCCCGGTGTGCTGATGCGCAACCGGTCCTTGAAATTCATCTGCCGCGACGTCCACCTCAAGGTCGAAAACCCCGATACGTTCTTCACGCGTTGCTATCGCAAAGATGAGATCATCAAAGTGCCGATCGCCCACGCTGAGGGCAATTACTTCGCCGACACCGAGACACTCGACCGGCTGGAGGGCGAAGGTCGCATCGCCTTTCGCTACTGTGATGCTGCAGGTCACGTCGCGCCTGAGACCTCGCCCAATGGTGCCCAGCGCAATATCGCCGGCATTACCGACGAGACAGGCCGCATTCTCGGCATGATGCCCCATCCTGAGCGGATCTATGAAAGCATTCTGGGTGGCACGGATGGCCGGCGCATCTTCGAGAGTGCGGTCATCTCATTGACCGAGGCTGCCTGACGGGGGCCTTCACGCGCCGTGCGCGCGCCCGTATCATGCGCGCATGCTGACCCGCTTCTTTACCGAATTGCGCGCCGCCAAGGTGCCGGTCTCAATCAAAGAGTATCTTGCGCTCCTGGGAGCAATGGAGGCCGGCTGCGCTTCTGGTCGCGTCGAAGATTTCTATTACTTGGCGCGGCTTTCGCTCGTCAAAGATGAGCGCCACTTCGACCGCTTCGATCGGGTATTCGGTTCTGTTTTTAAAGGACTCGAATTGATGAGCGAGGCGATCGAAGCCGAGATCCCCGAAGATTGGCTGAGAGCCGTCTCTGCGCTCTATCTCACGGAGGAAGAGAAGGCCAAAATCGACGAATTGGGCGGCTGGGAGAAAATCATGGAGACGCTGCGCGAGCGTCTCAAGGAACAGAAAGGGCGCCACCAAGGCGGCAACAAATGGATCGGCACCGGTGGGACGTCACCCTTTGGTGCCTACGGCTATAATCCTGCGGGCATCCGGATCGGCCAGCATGAAAGCCGCCACCGCCGCGCAATCAAAGTATGGGACAAGCGCGAGTTCCGCGATCTCGCCGATGATGTCGAAATCGGCACGCGCAACATCAAAGTCGCCTTGCGCCGCTTACGACGATTTGCTCGCGAAGGCGCTCAGGAGGAATTCGACCTTGAGGGCACGATCCGCGGGACGGCGGAGCGCGGCCTGCTCGACATCAAAATGCGGCCCGAGCGACGCAACGCCGTCAAGGTTCTGATGTTCTTCGACGTCGGCGGCTCGATGGACTGGCACGTCAAAGGGGTCGAAGAGCTCTTCTCAGCTGCGCGGTCGGAGTTCAAGCACCTCGAATATTTCTATTTCCACAACTGCCTCTATGAGCGCGTCTGGCGCGATAATGCGCGCCGCTTCAGCGAGACGATTCCGACACTTGACGTGCTCCACACTTATCCCTCCGACTACAAAGTCATTGTGGTCGGGGATGCAGCGATGAGCCCCTACGAGATCACGCACGTTGGCGGCTCGGTGGAGCACATGAATCCCGAAGCGGGTCATGTGTGGATTACGCGGTTGACGACGACCTATCCGCACGCGGTCTGGCTCAACCCCATCCCTGCGGCACACTGGGACTGGACGCCGTCCATTCAAATCGTCCGACGCCTTATGGAGGGACGTATGTTCCCGCTCACGCTCGAGGGCCTGGATGCAGCCATCCGCGAATTAATGCGATGAACGTGCTGATTTCGGCCGTCTATCGAGGCGCTTATGCCCATCCAGCCGCACGTCTGTGAGATGTCGTGGCGCCGCGAGCGCAGACGCGCTGTCCCTTGGCCAAAGGCGTCGGATTGACGTCCCGCGCCGAGAGTTGCAATGTTGCAATAAAGAGACTGAGGGATTCGAGAGGTCGGGATGGCCAGATTGAGCGTAATGGCGAGCGCCTGCATCGCAGCTGCAGCGCTGCTAGCTGGGGGATGTTCCAGCGGCAGTGGGCTGACCACCGGGTCCTTGTTCGGTTCATCCAGTGCCCCAGTGGCGGAGGCTGCACCGCAGCCCACCAACGATCCGACGACGCGGGCCTTCCAAGTCGGCTCAACCGCCGCGCGCGCCGTCAAGTGCGGGTACAATTTCGATCCGGTCGCGATGCGGACGAATTTTCTAGCAGCCGAATCGGCAACGCTCGCCCCCGCAGATCTTGCTCGTGTCGAAAAGGTCTACGACACGGCCTTTAACGGCGTCGCGAAAGCCGTCGCAGCTGAACCCGACTACTGCACGGCGGAAAAGACCAAGACGATCAAGGAAAATCTGACGCGCCATCTGGCCGGCGACTATTCTCCCGCCCAAGTGAAGCAGGTGGCGAAGCCGGCTGATGACGGCTGGTTCTCGAATTGGGGCGGATCTGGTCCCGACAGTGGCCCTAAATTCGGCTCGGGTGACTGGTGGGACAAGCAGCGCGACGCCATCGGCGGTTGATCATCGTTGGCAGCGGACCGGCGCGCACCGTCAACCATGGCATGGCCCTTGCTCGGGTTCGGCGTATCAATCGTGCGCCTGAACCAGAGTATTAGAGATGATCGCCGTATCCCTCCGGGCGTCCCAATATGAAACGCCTGTCCGTCGGGACGAGCGTGCCCCTGCACGAGGCGCGGATGCGTGCTCGAAAGAGGCGCATGCCCCGGCCGCGGCGCTCGATCTTGATCTGACGACCACCCACGAGGCATTCGCGCTCCTGGAAGCGGACTGGTCGGAGCTGTTTGATCGCTGCGCACACTCGGCTCAACTCTTTCAGCGATACAGGTGGCTTCGCGCCTGGTGCCATCATTTTCTGGACCACAAGCCGACGCACAACATGGAACTGGCCGTCGTAACGGGCCGGCGTAACGGCCGTCTCGTCTTGGTACTGCCCCTCGTACGCTCGTCGCGGTTCGGAATTACGCGCCTCTCCTTCATGGGCGAACCGGTCAGTCAATACGGCGACATCCTGGTTGATGCTGGCGCTGTTGGCCTTGCGGACATTGAAGCTGCATTCTTCCATGCCGTCCAAACGACGCGCGCGGACCTGATCGCGATGCGAAAGGTCCGCGCCGACGCCGCCATCGCCCCCCTGTTGCAGAAAATCGGCGCGAGACTCACCGAGACACAGATTGCGCCCCATCTCAGCTTCGAGGGGTGCTCGTCCTATGCATCTTGGGAGCAGCGCTATTCGGCTTCCGCGCGGCGCAATCGTCGACGTCAACTGCGCCGCCTGCAGGACATGGGCCGTGTCACCTTCGAAAGACTGCCTCCGGGCGAGGAAGCCCGTCAGGCGATCCGCGAGGCCATTACGCTCAAACGCGCGTGGCTGAGTGAACGCGGCCTCGTCTCCAAAGCGCTGTCGGATCCGCGGACAGAAGCGTTCTTTTGCGCGTGTGCGCAGGAGCGCAATGGCCGCGGCGACGTCGACGTCGCGCGCGTGCGCGTGGGTGAGGAGACCGCTGCGATCGAGGTGACGCTGACTGCCAAAGGTCGGCGCGCCGTCCACATCATCGTCTACAACCCCAAATACGAGAAAGCCGCCGCTGGCGCCCTACTCATGGAAGACAGCATCCGGCATGCGTGTGAGACGGGGATGGAAACATTCGACCTCCTCGCGCCAGGTGATCGCTACAAACTCGATTGGGCGAGCGATTCAATCGAAGTCCACAACTGGACATTTGCGCCGACGATGAGGGGCGCTGTCACCGCACGGGCATCGGCCGGCATGCGCACGTGCGCCAAAACGATGCTTGCCCTGGCGCCGACGACGATCAAACGATCGCTGGCCACGCGGATGTCGCTCCTGGCAATCGGAATGATCTGAAAGTCGTTAATTCGCATCCCTGGCGACAGCGCAGCGCGGCCGTCGCGGGTCAACGAACGCCGAGCTTGCGTTGCAAGCTCGAGGAAGACGTCGTGTATTGGAAGAGCACTTTCTGGTCCGGATGCACAATCTTCTTGGCCGCCTGCGCCATCAAAGCGGCTTCGTGGAATCCCGACAGAATAAGCTTCAGTTTGCCGGGATACCAATTGATATCGCCGATGGCGAAAATACCCGGCACCGAGGTCTCGAACTTCTCCGTGTCGACGGGAATGAGGTTTTCGTGAAGGTGGAGCCCCCAGTCTGCTATGGGACCGAGCTTCATGGTCAACCCGAAGAAGGGCAGCATAGTATCGATGGCGAGCCTCTCCTCGCCCTCCTTGGTCTTGATCGTCACGCCCTCCAATCGACCATCGCGACCATGCAAGGCCGTGACCTGACCGATCATCAGCCGCACCTTGCCTTCTGACACGAGGCGGCGCATTTCGCCCACGGAATGGGGCGCTCCGCGGAACTCGTCGCGGCGATGCAGGAGCGTCAGGCTGCGCGCGATTGGCGCCAGATTGATCGTCCAGTCGAGTGCGGAGTCGCCGCCCCCCACGATGAGGATGTCGCGCCCCCGCATATCTTCCATGCGCCGCACAGAATAGAAAACCGACGTTCCCTCGTAGGCCTCGATTCCCTCCAGCGGCGGCCGCTTGGGTGTAAAGGAGCCGCCGCCGGCCGCGATGACGACCACCTTGGTCACAAAGCATTTGCCCAAATCGGTCACGAGACGGAAACGACCATCGGCAGTCTTCGCGAGCTGATCGACGCGCTCGCCGAGATGGAACGTCGCACCAAACGGGCGGATCTGCTCCATCAATCGATCGGTCAGTTCTTGTCCCGTGACGATCGGCAATCCCGGAACATCGTAGATTGGCTTCTCCGGATAGAGTTCGGAGCACTGTCCGCCCGGCTTACCCAGGATATCAATGACATGCGCCGATAGATCGAGCAGTCCCAACTCGAATACCGCAAAGAGCCCGACGGGACCTGCTCCGATGATGACAACGTCGGTCTCAATCGCGGAGCCCGGATTGGGTGTTTGATGCTCGACCAGCGTCATGCCTCTGTGCTCCCTTAGCCAAGGCGGCCCGCGCCGGCTTCATTCCATAACTGAAGAGGACGCTTCAAAATTGTTTGGCCGGAACTCGCACGACAAGCCCATCGATCGCGCTCGTTACCTTGATCTGGCAGCACAGACGGCTCTCCTCGCGCACGTCGAAGGCGAAATCGAGCATGTCCTCCTCCATCTGCGAGGGACGGCCCGTCGCCTCGCGCCACGCCGGATCCACATAGACATGACACGTCGCGCATGCGCAGGCCCCACCGCACTCCGCGTCGATACCCGGTACATTCGCCAACTTGGCGGCCTCCATGACGGTCAGCCCCTCCTCGGCCTCAACGGTCTGGCTGGCTCCGTCGGGCTGAATAAACGTGATCTTGGCCATGTGTCTCTCAGGCGGTTCGACAACAAATGCGCAGAGGGTGAAATCCAAGCGCCGATGATGAAAGGCTACGCCATGCTCGACACGATGCACCATGCGGCAAACGCTGCGCTCGACGCATGCCCATAGACGGGTGATGGACGCAATTCAAGCTGACATGTTCGTGATAGTCGATCGCGTGCCCACACGTTCCCGAAGCGCGTTCATGGGCTGCAGGCGCTGGCCAAGTTGGCTGTGATTCATCATTCGACGGAGGTGATGCGCCGAATGTGGGCCACCACCTCCTCAACAGCCGAGCCAACGGCGGCACACGCCGCATCGCGCCGCTCCGCATCCTGTGCCGTCCAGGCGCAGCGCTCCGCCGCGTATGCAGCCCGCGCCAGCCGCCATGCGCCGACCGTTCGTGCGGTTCCCTTGATTGTGTGGGCAGCAAGCCGCCAGTCCTGGGCGCTGGTCGCTTGGGTGAGGGTCTGGAAGTTTGCCGGGAGATCACACGCAAAAAGTCCGAGAACCTCCCTTTCGAGTTGTCGATCCCCCATCGTAAACCGCCGCAGATGCACCAAGTCGATTGGCCAGGGCGCGAAGGCCTCGCGGCGCCGCTCGACCCACGTGACCAATTTGCCCGCATCGGCTGTGTTGGACCCCGTCTGTGCTTGCATTGCGCTCGTCCTCTCTTGCCCGCCCGGCCTCTGCAGCAAGCCCGTGTGCCCAAGCAGTCACGGGCTGGCATCCTCCGCACCGTTCAATTTGTCACAACGAGATGTAAGCCCTCGTAAATCGGAACCTTTCAATTCAAGACTTTGCTGCAATGGTTGCGCAAGAACGGAACGTCGAACGTAGGTGCTCGTCCCACCTTCATTTGGCCCCAACTCCCAGCTAGGGCGAATGAGTGGTAAAACAATCCACCGAAACGGCGCGTTGCATCGCCGCTTGGGGGTATTTGCTGTTTGAGCAGAGCCCTGGACTTGGGCTATCCCAGACAGCAGGGGACATGGGAATCGGCGCACAGCGTGCGTTTTGGGGGAACTGGAACAGCGATGGCGCAGGACAATCCGGCATCGGAAAAAAAATCGATGCGCGAACCGCCCGCGCTCACGCTGCCGCCGCCTCTGTCCGTTTCTGCCAGTGCTTCAACCGATCCCGCAGCCGCCGGCCCGGTTGCTAGCGCCGAACCGGTCCTACCCAGCACCGCGCCGCCGCCGCTGCCGGGAGACGCCTTCTCCGCAGCGGCCCAACAGCCGGCGTCCGAGCAAAGCCGCTCCCAGTCGGGCACCCCGAGCGGCGCTGCCGCAAAAGGCGAGAAAAAGACCAAATCCCGGACAACCCCCGATGGCATAGCAGAGCTCGACCGCGGGCCCGCGGATGCCCGATCCGACTTCACTCCCCCGCCCGCGATCACGCAGAACGCCGATTCGGCTCCCGCCCGACGCGCAGCACGCCGTCGTCCCGCTGGCCCCGTGCGCAATTCCATACCGGCTAATGATGACGTTCCCTCCATCGGCGGGCTGATTTACGCGCTCGATCAGAAACCATCGAACACGCCATTCCGCTATGCCGCTTACGCGTCGGGCGCGTGGTGTGTCATCTCACTCGCATTCAGCTGGCATATTTTTTCCACCAAGCTCGACGGCGGCATGACGTTGGGAGCCGCGCTCAGCGAGCCGACAAGCTTTTTGATGATGGCCGCAATCGTCGTCCCGCTGGCGATCATGTGGTTCCTGGCCTTGCTCGCCTGGCGCGCTGAGGAGTTACGACTGCGATCTTCGACCATGACCGAGGTCGCCATTCGTCTGGCCGAACCCGACCGCATGGCAGAACAGTCGATTGCCTCGCTAGGTCAGGCCGTTCGCCGACAAGTGTCGTTCATGAACGATGCGGTTTCCCGCGCTCTTGGCCGCGCCGGCGAACTGGAGGCACTTGTCCACAACGAAGTCGCCGCACTTGAACGCTCATATGAAGAGAATGAGCGGCGCATCCGCGGACTGATCCAGGAATTGTCGGGTGAGCGCTCGGAGCTGTTGGGAACGAGTGAGCGTGTCACGGAAACGCTGCGCGCGCTCGGCGCGGAGGTCCCCCAGCTCATCGAGCGGTTATCC
>JAKALI010000542.1 GCA_021813195.1 Pseudomonadota bacterium | reverse complement strand
GATCCGCGGCGCCAACAGCGCTTGTGCAATCGGACCTGTTCCCGCCATCGGGCGCACCATGTTGGCCCCGAGCCCGCCAAAAATCAGACTCGCGACCTGTTGCGGCCAGGTGAGTGCCAGCACCGCCGCGATGCGCGCACCCATCGAATACCCAATGACGTGAGCTTTTGCGATTTCGAGATGATCGAGCAGGCCGTGCGCGTCGCGTGCCATAATTGCTGTCGAATATTGGGTTGGATCGTAAAGCTTGGCGCTGCGGCCATGACCGCGATTATCGAACGCGACAACCCGATAACCCGCGGTTGTCAGATCCCGCACCCAACCCGTCGAGACCCAATTCATGTCGATGTGGGAGGCAAATCCGTGGATGAGCAGAACTGGCCATTTGCGCGTCTCGGTTGGACCTGCGTGCACAGGCTCAGCATCGATATAGGCGATTTCAACGCCGTCGGATTGAAATGTCGGCACAGCATCGCACTCCAAGACCTGCGGCCAGAAAACCCTCTGAAATGCCCATGTCGACCACAGCGCGGCCGATCGGCGCTCAAATCCCAGAGAGCGGCCAAGCGGCCTGATGTCGCCCCTCCCCTATCATTTCTCATTCCGCGCGACTATCGTGCGCGCCGCGATGAAACATCATCCGGGACATGCTCATGGCCGCTCATTTCGTTCCCCATCTCGCCAACGATCAGGGTGCGGAGAAGATTTTTATCGGCGTGAAGCGGTTCAATTGCATGGGCGCACGCCCGCCATACGATCATCCGCACGTTTACCTCGACATGGGCGCCGACAATCAAATCATCTGCCCTTACTGCTCGACGCTGTACGTTCATGATGCGCGATTGGCCGAGACGGAAACCGACCCGGCCGGGTGCCTCGTCGCGAGTGCCCCCGGGAAGGCAGCCTGAGCCCGGCGCCGACGGTCGACAGGATGTCCGACCAATCAGACACATTCGCCCCTTTGCTCCTCATCGCTGGCGGCGGCATCGGTGGACTGGCGGCCGCGCTCCTGCTCTCAGAGCGCGGCTGGCGCGTTCGCATCCTCGAAAAACGCCACCTCGATTCCGAAGAGGGTGCCGGCATCCAAATCGGCCCCAACGGTTCACGGGTTCTCTGCGATCTTGGACTGGGAACCGCTCTTGCCGATCAGATCTGCGAACCGGATGGCATCGACGTCTGGGATGGCGTCGCGGGCCACCGTTTGACCACGTTGCCGCTCGGGCGGTGGCTTGCACAACGGCACGGCGCACCCTACTGGGTGCTCCACCGTGCCGATCTACACAGCGCGTTGCTGAAACGTGCGCAACAAAACGAGCGTATCGAAATCACCGAAGCGGCAGCCGTCGAGAATGTCGCGGAGTCACCCGGCGGCGTCGCGATCAGCCTTAGGACCGGTGAGACGCTGAACGCCGAGGCTCTCATCGCGGCCGACGGCTTGTGGTCCCAAATCCGGCGAAAACAGTTCGACGCAGCGGAGCCAGTCTTTATCGGCAAATGCGCAGCGCGCGCCGTCATTCCAGCCGCGCACATGCCACGCGAAATTGCGGCCAACCGAACGAACGTCTGGCTGCGGCCGGGCACGCACGTCGTTCACTATCCCGTCCGGGCGGGACGGGAGATTGCGATCGTCGTCATCTTCGAGGCAGCTGAGGCTGGCCCCGGATGGGCCGCCGATCTGGAACGGGAGAGACTTCTCACGCTCGCGGCCCAATTTCCATCGCCGCTGCGCGAACTGCTGGCCCAACCGGTCACGTGGCGACAGTGGTCATTGCACGCGTGTCGGCCTTTGCGGCGGTGGTCAACGCAACGGGTCGCGCTGTTAGGTGACGCGGCGCATCCCATCCTCCCCTTCCTCGCGCAGGGGGGCGTCATGGCGCTGGAAGATGCCTATGTTCTCGCTCAAGAACTGCAACCGGACCCGGAACGGGACATCGGTGCGAGCCTAGCGCGCTATGCTCAGCGCCGGCGTCCGCGTGTCGAACGCGTCATGGCAGCCTCAGCACGAAATGGAAAGATCTATCACCTGAGCGGACCGGCCCGATGGGTACGCAACCGAGTTCTCGCCCAGACCCCCGCGCGGCGTTTGATGGCTGGTTATGACTGGCTCTACGGTTGGCGCGCATGAACGCGAGAGGCAGTCCCGCTGATCGGGTCAGCTGCGCCAAAATTCCGGGCGGAAGAGCACAAGCACGGTGAACAGCTCCAATCGTCCAAGCAGCATCTGGAACGACAAAGCCCATTTCGCAGCAGCCGGCAAACTGGAGAAATTTCCAGCAGGTCCGATCGTGTCACCAATCCCCGGACCGACGTTAGACAGCGCTGTCGCGGACGCGGAGAACGCGGTGATGAAGTCAAGACCCATGGCGGAATAAAGGACCGAGAACATGCCTACGGTCGCAAAATAGACCGCCAGAAAGGCGACGACGGAAAAGGGGACGTCGGGGGGCAGGCGGCGCTTGTTGTAGACCAGTGTCACCACACGGTGCGGGCTGATCAGATGAAGGAAGTGGCTGCGTGTCAGCATACTGGCGACCTGCAGCCGGTAAATCTTGATCGATCCTGACGTCGAGCCCGTGCAACCACCAACAAACATGAGCAGGAAAAAGACACCAACCGCAAACGGGCCCCAGCGCGTGTAGTCTTCGCTGGCAAATCCCGTCGTCGTTACGACTGAGGTGACGTTAAACGCCGCCATCCGGAATGCGTCGAGAAAGCCAATTTCGCGCGTCATGGTGAGCCAAATGGCCACGATCAGCCAAACCGCCAGCAGAAACACCAAAAAGCCGCGGATCTGGACGTCCTGCCAGAATGAAGCGGGGCTGCCCCGCACGACCTTGATGTAGACCACGAACGGCAGCGCGCCGAGAATCATAAAGAGCACGGCTGTCCATTCGACAAAGGACGACTGAAAATAGCCGAAACTCGCGTTGCGGGTGGAGAACCCGCCTGTTGAAAGCGTCGCCAGCGCATGACAGATCGCATCGAACCCTGTCATGCCGCCCCAGACGAATCCGATGGCGCAAACCACGATCAAGCCCATATAAATTCCAGCAATGGCGATCGTGAGCTCGAAGGCGCGCGGTAAGACCTTTTCGGAGCGGTCGGTGTTCTCCATCTGGAAAAGCTGCATCCCGCCGACCCGCAGAAAGGGAAGCATGATAATCGCCACAGCGATGATGCCGATGCCGCCGATACCCTGAAGCAGGGCGCGCCAGAACAGGATGCCGCGCGGCATGCTCTCCACATCCGCCAGAATCGACGAACCCGTCGTTGTCAAACCCGACATCGATTCAAAGAAGGCGTCAGAGTAGCTGAGCCCGTGTCCGACAAACGGTGCGGCGGCAAAAATACTGATGATGAGCCAGGACAGGCTCGTCAGGAGAAAGCCTTCCTTGATGCCGAGCTGGCCTGGCGTCTCATCGTAAGCGAAGAGAACCAGGAGCCCACCCACAAAGAACGTCAGCACAGAGGATGCCAGAAACACTTTCCAGCCGTCTTGGGCATCTGCCAGTTCGACGGCGGCCGGCAAGACCATGACGGCTGCGACTGTGCAGAGCATCAGTCCAAGCGCGAACAGCACGGCTCTTAAGTTCAGCACTGAGGTCCCCTGTGCCCCGTCCGATCGATCGCTGACAGCCCGCCTTTGCGAGGCCGCTTGCAGCCGAGTGTTCCGCTATTCGGCATGGGGTGGTCAAGCCCCGCGACGGGAGAGTGTGAACGGACGGCTGATCCCGTTCGATGCGGACCCTCAGCGCTCGCGCAAGGCCGTCTGTCGCATACGGGTCAGCGGCTTGGTTAGATAGGCAAGCACCGTCTTAGAGCCCGTGCGCACGTCGACATCGGCAACCATACCTGGAATGATGGCGAGGTCTTCACGGTTGTGGGCGAGGGTACTCTTTTCGGTGCGCACGCGAATGAGGTAATAGGTCTCGCCCTTCTCATCCGTCAGGCTGTCGGCGCCGATGTGCTCCACAACGCCCTCAAGCC
>JAKALI010000541.1 GCA_021813195.1 Pseudomonadota bacterium | reverse complement strand
CAAGGCGGTGGCGGCATGACGGTCTTCCTAACTCAGTGAGGTAAGCCCCCGGCTATGCCGGGGGACTCACCAGGGTTTGACCTATACGACGGTCGACGTGATTCTCCGAGTCTTCGCCAAAAGACGCTGGAGGTCACAAGTGAAAGAGTATCAGAGTCTGAGTCATACGAGATGGGACTGCAAATACCACGTGGTGTTTATTCCGAAGCGGCGCAAGAAGGTGATTTTCGGGGCGCTGCGCAAACATCTCGGAGAGGTATGCCGGGAGTTGGCTCGTCACAAGGAGTCGGAGGTCGTCGAAGGGCATTTGCGCCCCGATCATGTGCACATGTGCTTGAGCATCCCGCCGAAATACGCGGTAGCCAATGTGGTGGGGTATATGAAAGGCAAGAGTGCCATCACGATCGCGCGGTGATTCACAGGGAAGGCGAGGAATTTCACCGGAGAGGTGTTCTGGGCAAGGGGGTACTTCGTGTCCACGGTGGGATTGGACGAGGACATGGTTCGAGCGTACATCCGGCATCAGCAGACCGAGGACGAGCGCTACGACCCGCTGAAACTCGGCATGTAGACAGCCGCCTTCAGGCGGCTCACGGGGTGAGGGCCCCTTTGAGGGGCTCACCCAATAAACCCCCGGCTTTGCCGGGGGTCATTTAATTTGGGTCGTTCGACGAGAAGGACATCGAGCAGGCATGAGCCGCCAAGATCGAACAGCGCATCGGAGGGGTCGAAAGCGGCCGCCCCGCGGGCGCGAGGTGACCCCGCGCGCGACAATGCGGCACAGGGCCTTGTCTGGAGCTGAAAAACGGCGGGCTATCAGCCGGATCAGCGGGCAGGCGTCATCCAGCCCCATTTGGCGAAGATGCGCGCACCCTGCGGGATCTGCAGGTATTCGACGAACTGGCGGGCCGCTGGCTTATTCTTGCCGCGCTGCGTATACGCGATGCCGGTGTCGCGGTAGATAACGAATTCCTCTTCGACCGGGACCGTCTGGGCGAGATCCGGGTTGGACACCTGCCAGATGTTCCAGATGAGCCACGCATCGAGGCGCTTGTCCGACGTCCATGCTTGCCTCGCTTTGCCGCTGTCCGGTGCGAAAACCCGGATGTTGTTGCGCACCGCGCGCAGGAGATCGATGTCTCCGGTACGCCCGACCATGTCCTCCCACATTCCCGTTTGACCGGCGCCCTGCACGACGAGAATGTTGACGCCCGGTTTTCCCAAGTCGCGCAGTCCTCGTATTCCTCTCGGATTGCCGGGGCGCACCAGGACGGAAGACGGACGCAGATAGAGCGGCAGCGCGGTCGAGGGGTCGATCTGATCGGCAAGCGCGTCGATGAACTCGGTCATCATGTGCTCCGATCCGCTGTAGATGAGATCGCCATCATTCTTGGCGCTCTCGATCCAGGTGCGGGTGGGCCCCCCGGTGACGACCACGTCGATGCCATGCTGCTTGCCGAACGACGCCGCCGCTTCTTTCATCGCCGGGAGGGGGCCGCCGGGACCGTAGACGTGAAGCGTTTCGGCAGCGAACCCCGAAGTGGCGGTCGCGACCATGATGAGCGTCGCGCGCATGAGCCAGCGGAACAGCGGGTGTGGCATGTATCCTCCTCGCCTCATCGAAAACTTTTTCGATGGTGTCTGTGTGCCGAAAGTTTCGGATAAGATGAAGATAGACGCAGGATGCAACGGTACGCGATTTGCAAACATGAGCATGTGGCGATGAATACCATGGGCAACGGGCGTGCCGAAAACGCCACCCCGGCAAGGCGGGCTCTGCCACGGACGGGCAGAAGGCGAACGTCACCACACCGACGACGCGTGGAATGCTCGTGATCATCGACGGCGTGCTGGGTTTTGTGGTCGGTGTCATTCTCGCGTTGACCGGCGCAGGCGGAGGTATACTCGCCGTGCCTGCCCTGGTATTCGGCGCACACCAGGACGTTGCGCAAGCTGCGCCCATCGGGTTGCTGGCCGTTGCCATGGCAGCAGCGATCGGGGCGGTCGTCGGGCTGCGAGCAGGAATCGTGCGTTACCGGGCTGCGGCCGTCGTGGCCGGGGTGGGAATGTTCGTGTCCCCTGTGGGGCTGTGGCTTGCACACCGCGTGGACAACCGGTGGCTTACGCTCCTCTTCGCGTGCGTGCTGCTTTATGTCGCCGTGCGCATCCTTCGCCAGGCAAGCGGGCGCCGCGTCGATAAGACCCGCCGCGCCGCCACGGCACCGTGTTTGCGCAGCGAAGCGACGGGACGCCTCATCTGGACTGGCCCGTGCGCGCGCTCGCTCGCAGCCTCAGGCGCGCTCGCGGGCCTGCTGTCCGGGCTGATCGGGGTCGGCGGAGGTTTCGTGATGGTGCCGGCGTTGTCGCGCTTTACCGATCTCGACATCAAGTCGATCGTGGCGACGTCGCTTGCGATCGTGGCGCTCGTGTCCCTTGCCGGAGTAGCTGCGAGTCTGGCGGCCGGGGCGATGGTATGGCGGATCGCCATCCCGTTCTCCATAGGCGCGGTGGCGGGCATGGGCGCAGGGCGAATCGTCGCCGGCCGTCTCCCCGGCCACTATCTGCAGCGACTCTTCGCTCTGGTCTCCATCCTCGTGGCCATCGCTTTGGCCGTGCGAGTCCTGCGCTGACGAGATGAGGCGCATTGCACCGTTGCACTCTAGCGCTCCGCTGCTCCGTGCGATGCTGGCCGTCGCAATCTTCAGTGCGCCAGCGACGGGCGCGTGCGTTCCGCGTGAAATTCCTGTCGGCATACTGTCCTACGCTGAGCATCCGCTGACCGACTGGAAGCGAACGTTGCGCTATCTAGACGTTGCCTTGCCGCAGTACGCATTTCGCGCAGTCCCGCTCGATTTGGAGGGCATGCAGCGTGCGGTGCGAAATGGCGAGGTGGATTTCGTCATCACCAATCCGGGTAATTACGTCGACCTCGAAGTCGCCGAAGGCATCAGCAGGATCGCGAGCGCGGACGTCGGGGATGGAGCGCGCGTGGGTGCGGTAATCTTCTCGCGCGCGGATCGTAACGACGTCCGCTCGCTGCGCGACTTGAAAGGGCGGCGCTTCGCTGCAGTCAGCGGCGAGGCGTTTGGCGGTTTCCGTCTGGCGTGGCGAGAGTTCGCTTTGGCGGGCGTCGATCCGTATCGCGAGCTGCGACTCGACTTCGTCGGCTTTCCGATGGAGCGCGTGGTCCGGGCCGTGCTGAGCGGCGAGGCGGACGCGGGCACCGTCAAGGCGTGTCTGCTGGAACGCCTCGCCAGGGAAGGCGACCTCGACATGAAGCGATTGAACGTTCTTGCGCCGAAGACTGTTCCGGGTTTTGCATGCGCGCTCAGCACGTCGCTATACCCGGACTGGCCGTTTGCCAAGTTGAGACAGACACCCAAGGACCTGGCGCAGGAGGTCGCCATCGCGCTGCTGCGCATGCCCGCGGGGAAAGGCGAAGTCCGTTGGACTGTCCCGGTCGACTATCAGCCGGTCCACGAGCTGCTCAAGAGCCTGAAGGTCGGCCCTTACGCCGCGCTGCCTTCGAGGACCTTCGGCGACGTCTTCATGGCGTATTGGCACTGGTTCTTTTTCGCCGCGGTCATGGTGGCGTGGTGGATCGTGCACGTCGTCAGGACCGAGCATCTCGTCAGGGTACGCACTGCCGAGCTCACCGCGATGAATCGCGCCCTCGAAGAGGAAATGGCCGAGCGCCGGCGCGCCGAAGAGGAGGCGCGACAGCGTCAGGAGGCGCTCGACCACGCGGCGCGCCTCAGCATTCTGGGGGAGATGGCGAGCAGCCTCGCCCATGAAATCAATCAGCCCATCTGCGCCATACACAACTACGCACGGGGCGCCAGCCGCCGGCTCGGGAGTGAGCAGCAACCGGATCGCGCGATGTTGGTGGACGTGACACAGCGAATCGCCGGGCAGGCCGAAAGGGCAGGGGCCATCGTGCAGCGCATGCGCCACTTCGCACGCAAGCGCGATACGGAGCATCGTCTGTTC
>JAKALI010000540.1 GCA_021813195.1 Pseudomonadota bacterium | reverse complement strand
TGGTTTGGTCTTCCCTCCTAGCTGCAGTCTGCCATGTATTACACGCTAAGAGACGTCGATAAGCCGCTAATGAGCCGCCTTTCAACCCTGCAGATGGCCGGTGTCTATGCCGCGGCATTCCGTGTCGCCGATGCTTCGATCGTTCCGGTGCGCGCCTTGATGTACGCAGCCTATGCGCGTTTCTTCCGGCATGGACGCAGAGGCGTTCGCGGCAGCGGGGCGTTCGCCCTTCGGCTTCTGCCTTTCGGCATTGCCTACGGTGTCCTCGCTGCCGTGGCAATTGAGGTTTTCTCCTATGTGCTGCCGTTATTGCTCGGGCCGCAATATGCGGGCAGCGCGCAGTTCCTGCGCATATTCGGCGTCTTGCCTGGCCTTCACGCTGCCTACGTCATCGGCGCCGACGCGTTGACTTCCGGCGGACATCATAGCGCCAGGACAATGGTGCAGACTGTTGCAGCGGTTTTCATGATTCTGGCGTGCTTGATCCTGATCCCACGTTATGGCGCGCTTGGCGCGGCATTCGCCAACATGCTCTGTCACTGTATGATGGCCTCTGCGATGTGGGCGCTCCTGCTGTTTCATCGCCGACGCGAATATGTCAGCGCGGCCCTCGCCGCCAAAGAAGCGCAAAACTAAGCAAATATCGAGTAATCTCACAATCTTATCACACTAAGCGGCCCCTGCGGCAGGTAGGCTCTTGTTCGTCTGTTGCGCTCTGACGACGCGACCAACGGAATTCGCAGTCTGATTTGGCCGCCTTAGTCCGAAAGGACCGCGTACGCACTTTCACGGCAACGGGAGACTCCTGTATGACCGCCGTTCCGGCCAGCCTGAATTCTCCGCGGACCGGCGGTGGATATGCCGCCGCGCCTTCCGCTGGCACTTCGGTCTACCTGACGCCCACAGTCATATTGGTGTTGGTACTGCTTTATACGCTGCTCTTCACGCAGATTATCGGCGGAGCCTTCGTGACACACAGCGATCTGGACTCCGCGCTCAACGAAACTGCGTCCCGGTCCAATGCGGTGAATCAGGCGTTCTGGTTTCTTCTGCTGGCAATTACCGTGTTCGTCGCGGTCATGCGCCGGACCGATCCATTGCAAGCCGGCCGCGCGCTTGTGCCGTTGTTTGCCTATCTGGCCTGGAGCGCGATCACCCTGCCTTGGGCGGCTGACCGTCACATTGCACTTCGCAGACTGCTTCTGCAGATCTGCATTGTCGGCTCAATTTGGCTACCTATTGCCATGATCCGCAACGCCGCCCATGTTCGACGGATCGTGCTTTATGTGATGTTCATTATCGTCCTGGCCAACGTGGCCGTGGCGATAATCTTCAAACCGACTGAACTCGGTTATGCGGGCCTGTTCGGTCAGAAAAATGGCCTCGGCGCCGCCGCGGCCTTGGCTTTTATCACATTTCTGTTCAGTTTCACCCGCCGACGATCGGCGGACAACGTCATAAGTTCCATCGGTCTCGTGTTGTCGCTCGCCCTTCTGATCGCAAGTCGATCGAAGACGTCGATAATCCTGTCGGCGGCGGTGCCACTAGTTGTTTGTGCCGTGACGGTGCTCACCCGCAATCTTCGCATCCGTCCGGCCGCCGTTGTGCTTGCGGCTGTGGGCATTTCGTGTTGCGCGGTGGTCATCGCTCTCAGCTTCGGTCTGCACAGCGACACAATTCTTCACGCGCTATTCGGCGGCGATACTTTTACCGGCCGCACTGACATCTGGTCTTTTGCCTGGTCCGAATTCTTGACTCGACCCTTTATCGGCTTTGGATTCAACGGCTTCTGGGGCGTGGGCACGAACTCGGCAGCGACCTATGCCAACAACGCATTCATTGTCGACATTCTGCAGGCGCACGAAGGTTATCTTGATGTTCTGCTGGAAACGGGTTTGGTTGGGCTGGCCATACTCATTGCGTTTGTCCTTATCACCCTGCGCAACTGCAGTCGCGTGATCCGCCAGCGCGGCGGCCCTTTCTTCCTCGCCATGACGTTGTTCTTTGTTCTCCACAACTTTTTCGAGTCATCGGTCTTCAGGCGGTTCGAGCCGGTGTGGGTCGCATTCCTGATAGCCGCTGTCGCGGTCGGCGTCGAACAACAGCCCAAGCAGCGCGTTGGTCAGCGGATTTCGCAGGAAAGGCCGGCATGCTGATATCCATCTGCCTCTGCACGTACAAGCGCCCAGGCGTCGTGAACACCCTCCGTTCGGTTGTGGCGCAACGCCTCGACCCGGATTTGGAGACGGAGATCGTCGTGGTTGACAACGATCCGCTCAGATCCGGCGAGCCGGCCGTGAGCGCATTTGCTTCAAATTCTCCGGTTCCGGTTCGATATGCGTGCGAGCCCATACGCAACATCGCGCGCGCGCGGAACCGGACGCTGTTCCTCGCCCGTGGCGACTGGGTCGCGATGATCGACGACGATGAGGTAGCCGAGCCCACGTGGCTTCACGAACTTCTGAGCACGGCTGCAAAGTACCAAGCAGATGTCGTCATCGGCCGGGTTGTTGCGCGCTATCCCGCCACTGCACCGCGCTGGCTCACCGTCGCGGATCCTTTTTCACGAAACCTGGGCCCGTCAGGAACGACCTGCACCACGGGCTTAAGCGGAAACGCCCTTCTACGCTGGCGAACATTGCGCGACACCAGCATCCGCTTCGACCCTACTTTCGGCCTTAGCGGGGGCGAGGATACAGATTTCTTCAGCAGGCTTCATGGCGGCGGTGCCAAGATCGTCGTCGCCGCGGATGCAGTTGTCAGCGAAGACGTCCCGATGGGACGGCTGTCTCCCACCTATCTCCGGCAACGAGCTATTCGTGCCGGACAGACTTACGGCCTTATGGCTTTGCGCAAACTTCCGCGCCATCGACGGTTCGTATTCTTCCTGGCCTCAGTCCTGAAGTGTCTTCTCTTCGGGCTTTGCGCCTCCGGTCTGGGCATTGCCGCGCGCTCAACCGCGTTGAAACTCAAGATTCGCGGCTGGCTCAACTTCGGGAAGCTGCGCGCCTGCCTGACTGCCCCCCTGCCAACCTTATACTGAGGTCGTCATGCGGATATTGCATGTGGTACGCCAGTTCAAACCTGGCATCGGCGGGTTGGAAGATTACGTCGCCAATCTGTCCAAGTTGCAAAGCGAAGCGGGGCACAGCGTCAGCATTGTTACCCTGAATCGTCTATTCACCGACCACCGCAGCCGGCTTCCCGCCCGCGATTCGATAGCAGGCTGCAACGTCGTCCGGATCGGGTATTTCGGTTCGCACCGTTATCCCTTGGCGCCCGGCATCCTCCGGCAGATCCGCGATTGCGACATCGTTCACGTTCATGGCGTCGATTTTTTCTTTGATGCAGCGGCGTGGGCCCACCTCTTCAACCGCCATCCGATGGTTGCCTCCACCCATGGCGGTTTCTTTCATACGCCCTATCTCGCACGAACGAAAAAACTGTTCTTCAATACCATAACCCGAATGTCGGTACGCGCTTATAGTGCCGTGCTGGCCTCCAGCGTCGGCGATCAGCGGCTATTTGACGCGATCGCCGGTGATCGTGTGCACTTGATCGAAAATGGTGTCGACATCTCGAAATTTTCCGGTTCGGCTTCGCCAGTATTCAGAAAGAGCATGGTGACGGTCGGACGGTTTTCGTCGAACAAACGTTTGGATCGAACGCTCGCCCTTCTCGAAGCGCTACGTCGCGCAGACACGGATTGGACGCTGACCATCATTGGCACGCCGGCAGATGTTGGTTTCGACCGTTTGTGGCAGTGGGTGGAAGAGCGCAATCTGACAAAGTTCGTGAAAATTATCCAGAAGCCGACGGACAACGATATTGCCGGCCTTTTCGGAACCGCGTCGTTCTTCGTCAGCGCGTCGGAATACGAGGGATTCGGGATTGCCGCCGTCGAGGGGCTTTCGGCCGGCCTTATTCCCGTGCTCAACGACATTCCTGCGTTTCGTCGTCTCCATGACCGGTGCGGAATCGGACTGGTCGG
>JAKALI010000539.1 GCA_021813195.1 Pseudomonadota bacterium | reverse complement strand
TTTGAGCCGATAAAGACGCTGGTCATCTCTTTCCTCCCGATGTGCTTTGGCCTCGACGGCCGGGTTCCGAAGGAGTCGTCACATACGCGGTATTCGCCAATTGGCCGCCCATTTCGAGTGCCTGGGGACGCGACTCCCGCCGCATTTCCGTATACCGGGCAAGTTGAGGGCCGATTCAAGGCGCGACGATTTCTCCGCCGGTCCGGCCGGCGGCGAGGATCCCCGTGGCACGGCGTCCAGCAGATAGGATGCTACCTTTGAAGCCGGCGCGCTGACCACGCCACCGCGCGTTGTTAAACGCCGCCTAGATTGCCCAATGCATGGAGGATGATGCCGTACCATAGGTTCGACGTGCGCTGGTAAATGTCGCCGGTCACGAGCGCAAGTAAAAGGGCGGAGAGAACTTCGAGGCGCACACGCGGCGGCGCGACCTGATCTATCAGCAGCAAAAAATGAGAGCATAAAGAAAGAAATGCAGAAATCAACGTGTCCAAGCGAAATGATAAAAAGGTGTGCTGTCCGCGCGAAGTGCTGTTAATGGATGTTTGAACGGGTATCCCCCATACGGCTGACCTTTTCGACCGTGGATTGTCGGTTTCCCACCTTGCGGGGCTCGGCCCGGCGATGTGATTCGGACTTTGGGTGTCATTTGGGACGCGAGAGACGATCTCACGTGCCACCGAACGCTGAAAAAGCCGGACGCACGGAAGGGCGCAGCTCTCCCGTCGTTTTCGCGACGTACGCAGCCGCCGGGTCGCTCATGCCAACGCGGAAGCTGGGGGCGAGCGTAAGTCGGCAATCGGGCGCAGAATGTCAGCGAACAGCGATCGTGGGATCGCGATCCCGGCCATCTGAAACGCGACGTACCGGCCGTGGCTGACCACCTTCGCACCGATCTTGATCAGCTTCTCCCGAAGCGTCGTCAGCGACCATTCGGCAATCGCCTCTGGAATCGCCAGAGTCCGAAGGAAGCTGCCAAGATTATAGGCCAGCGCGTGAAGCTAAAGACGAACCGCGTTCGCATCGAACGAGCTGCATGAAAGTCGCCTGCCTTTCGAGGTGCGTTCCCATTCTATCATCCATTGCTCGCATGTGCCGCGTTTATTATAAAAGGTGACTACATTCGTAGACTTGCAGCGCAGGTTCGTAACGATGAAGCCGACGCGCGGAAACCGTTCGCCAGGGTGCCACTCCACCTTGGCGACAACCCGACGAGGTCGCGACCAACTCGCCGCCTTGTGGCGGAAGCTCTTGTGGACTCGCTGCACGTAGTGCGCCGGCCGTCCAACCGGCCGCCACAGCACGTGAGCTGTCTCTGCCTGGAGAATTTGATTCACCGGAAGTCGGATCGTGTACTCGATGCCTTCTGATTCGAGGTAATCGTACATTTCTGGCTCGGCGAAGGCGGCGTCTCCACGAAAGGCGATGCCTTGGGTAGATTCTTGGTAACGCGCAACGGCCGGCTTGAGCACCGCTTCCCAGCCGTCGGCGCTATGTCGGTTGCCGGTGCGCAGAGCGGCTCGTGCCGGATCGTTCTCCTGATTCCAAAAACGAAGAGCGGATGGTAGGAAGAGCGGCGGATAGGCTGTCTGTAGCCAAAGCGTCGCTCAGCCACCAGATGAATGGCCGCCGACGAATCGCGTTTGCGCTGACCCGATAGCGCGAAAGCGCCATTCGATTGCCAGCATCAGCTCGCTTACCAGCGCAGTTCCCCACGGCCCATTGTTGGCCGAATCCGCGAATACGTCGTCCATGCCGCTAGACATGCCGTCCAAAAAGACCATGATGTCGCCGGTGCCGTCAAAGCCGGGGATCAAGTCGAGAATCGGAAAGCGGCGCTCCGGTTTCTTATGAAACGAGTCCGGTGTTAGCACGAACGCATTCATTTGAATAGGCCGATGCCGAAACCCCGTGGCGTGGCCTGCCATCGCGATCTTCGCGCTCGCTTCAGTCGTTGGTTTCGTCCGCGCCGCAACGCATTCGCCCGGAGGTCGCGCGGGCGGTGTTAGGATCGAGACCGACGTGCCACCGTAACGCAATGGGACTTGTCAGAACGTACGCTGCCAGGGTCTGAGGCTGAAAGGACATCCCGCTCTCACCAATGGATCCCTCGCGATCAAGCCCTGTGCTTCCTCAGACGAGGCAGCTTTCAGGACGATCAAGCCGTCATCGCCATTAAGAAAGGACCCGGCCATGGCTAACCTTCCGTCGCTGCGGAGTGTCGCCAGATATTGGAGATGTCGTGCCAACAGATCCTCTGCGACGGAGAAGGGCCCGAGCTTGACGAGGAACATGCTGCTGCGGAGCGGCGGGGTGCTCCCAACCTGACGCGCTGCATCCAGGCTGCCATAGGTCTTTTCTTCTAAGTAAAAGATGGGATCGAGACGAGCGTAACGTTCAAATGCTGTGCCAATAAGGCAAGCAGAGCTTATGGCTACGTGTTCGATCGTGCCGAAGATATAGACCTCATTCCCCATGTACTTGATGTCGATCCGCCGGCATTCGATGTGACCCAGGCACTCCTCGATCCAGGGCGCAGAGACACGCGCCGCAGGCACAAGCGTAAGGCCGGCGGCGGCAATCCGTTCTGCTCCGTGGCGCTCCGCCATGGCCCAGATGATTTCGGCCAGCCGTGCCGGAGGTACGTTGACCACGAAATCGCCGGTAGCTCTGATATTACGGTACGTCTGATGGGTCACGTTGCAGCCGAAGCCCAGGATCGGGCCGTCAAAGGCCGCCATCGACGCCCAACTCTTGGGAGCGATGTCAGCGATTCCATTGGCATCGACCGATGAAACGATTACGATCTGTTGAAGCAGTAGCGACGTGACCCAAGCCCGTTTATCGAGGGGCATTGCTACCTTAGGATCAATCACTCGGTTCCTCCGCTATCGCGGCCCGAATCCCCCATTCCGTCAGAGGTTCTGTCGCGTTTGGGGATGGCCTTCAGCCGTGACGCGAATAGGTCACGGTCATGAGGGCAGCAACGGAATCGGCGGCCGCCGCTGGATCAGAGCATCACGATCTTGGGCGCTGGCGGTTTGCTGGCCTCGCTGGTGTTGTCGCGCACGCGCACAAGAGCGCCCGTTCTCTTCTTGTTGCTGACGCTGTGTTTCGACGGCGCATCGCTACTGGCGTTCACGTTTACTCGCGTGCTGATCTCTAGCGTGATTCTCATGTCGGCGCTCGGAGCCATAGGGGCTATCTTTCGCGTTACCATTCGGTCATATCTGCAGACGAATACGGCGTCGAATGTGCGCGGTCGCGTGATGGGTTCATTTCTTGGCATGCAGGCGCCGATCGAATCGCTGTCGCTGACTTTGGGCATCGTTCTTGCCAGCCGACTTCCAGCCTGGGTGATTCTCCGAGGCGGCGCAATCGCGGAACTGATTGTGGCGAGCGGCGCCATTGCGGTGTCTTTCGCGCTTGCGCGCGGACCCGCGATCCTGCCTTTTCATGAGTGACGCACGAAGGAAGACCGGAAGGCAAAGGCCTCGGAGCGGAATCCCGTCATCCCCAAGCTTCGGCTCCAAGAGTTTCGCGAGTTCCTCCTGAGTCAGCGGGACCTCCAGCCGTGAGGCGGCCGCTACGTAGGACAACGGATGGTAGACGCACGTCTGGCGCCGAACGGCGGCTTCACTGGCGGCAAGGCGACGGCAGCACTGGGCCGCGATCGCGGCGCGGACGGGCTTTGGGATGCGCCACTTCTGTGCCTCGAGCCGAGTGATGAGTTCCTCCGCCAACTGAGTGCCGAGGACGTTGGTCTCCTGCGGTTTGGCGGCGGGTTCGGCGGAAAAGGCCGGGGGCGAGGCCGCGATGAACAGAGCGACCATCGACCATGCGAGGAACGGATGACGAAGATTCACCGGATCACCTCCGCGTGCGCGCAATGCTCCGGCCATTCGAGAGCAGATCACACGAATGAGGATACAAGAGGTACTCGATTTCTCAAATGGGAGGATCGTATGCTTTCATTTCGCTTCGCTCTCGAGA
>JAKALI010000025.1 GCA_021813195.1 Pseudomonadota bacterium | reverse complement strand
CCGGACGCGTACGTATCCCTATCGACAGCACGTTTGCGCTCAAGGACGCAGCGGCGGCGCATGAACGCATGGAGTCGAGCGCACATATCGGCAAGATCGTGTTGACCGTGTAGGCGGCTAGTTGTTCACGCGCCCAGAGGTTTCGCGAGCGATCGCACGCCAGCCGATGTCGCGGCGATAGAAGCCCCCGGGCCAGTCGATGCGCGCGATCGCTTCATAGGCGCGTGCCTGGGCCTCCGCCACGGTTCTCCCGCGTGCAGCAACGTTCAAGACACGTCCGCCGTCGGCCAGAAGCCGATCGCCGTCGCGTCGCGTTCCCGCATGGAAGATCTCAACGCCGGTCACGCGGGCGGCGTTGTCGAGCCCCTTGATCTCGGTGCCCTTCTCTGGCGTCCCCGGATAGCCCTTCGCGGCCAGGACGACGGTGAGAGCAACGTCGTCATGCCAGCGCACGTCGAAATTGCGCAACACGCCGTCGGCGGTTGCTAGCATCGCGGCAAGCAGATCCGACTTGAGTCGCAACATCAGCACTTGGGTTTCTGGATCACCGAAACGGACGTTGTATTCGATGAGCTTGGGTCCATCGGCCGTAATCATCAAGCCGGCAAACAAAACGCCCTTGAAAGGCGTGCCGCGGTCGGCCATCGCGGCGACCGTGGGGCGGATGATTTCAGCCATCGTGCGTTCGACCATCTCCGAGGTCATGATCGCAGCGGGCGAATAGGCACCCATGCCGCCCGTATTGGGTCCGCGATCGCCGTCGCCGACGCGCTTGTGATCCTGTGCGGAAGCCAGCGGTAGCGCATAGCGTCCATCGCACAACGCAAAGAAGCTCGCCTCTTCGCCCTCCAAGAAGTCCTCGATGACGACCTCGGCGCCTGCAGCGCCGAAGGCGCCAGAGAAGCACGCTTCGACCGCAGCTTCGGCTTCTGCGCGCGTGTGCGCGATCACGACGCCTTTGCCTGCGGCAAGGCCGTCAGCTTTGACGACGATCGGTAAGGACTGTGTGGCAAGATACGCCCTGGCCGCGGCAGCATCCTTGAACCGGCCGTAGGCGGCAGTTGGAATGCCGTGAGCCCGACACAGATCCTTCGTGAAGCCTTTGGAACCTTCGAGCTGGGCTGCCGCTCGCGATGGCCCGAAGTGCTTTATTCCGGCATCAGCCAAAGCGTCCGTGAGGCCGGCCACGAGCGGCGCTTCGGGCCCCACAATGACGAAGTCGATCGCGTTCACACGGCAGAACGCGATGACGGCATCATGGTCAGACACGTTCAACGCAACGCAGGCGGCAACCTCGGCAATGCCTGGATTGCCTGGAGCGGCGAACAAGCGGGACAAAAGCGGGCTAGCAGCAAGTTTCCAGGCCAACGCGTGCTCGCGCCCGCCCGCACCAATGAGAAGCACGTTCATAGGCTTTGCAGTGCACCGCCGACCTGTCGCCGGTCAAGCGCAGAGTGAGCGCTTTCCCCGAGCCTTCGACCGAAGGCGAGAGCGCCCGTGACTCTTGATCGATCTCGTCGTGAGTACGGGTTACGGGCTGCTAACGCTGAACAGCACGCTTCAGTCGCCCCGGGTGATGGACCACATTTGATTTCCATCAGCCCGGGGCGATATCAACGTGGCATAGTTGGCTGAAGTGTACGAATGTCGAGGCGCCTATTGCGGTGAGCCGCGCCCGCGCTCGATCGGCCGTTAGCCTCCAACCGCGAGTATGCCGATGTTGGGCCCGCTCAATCGTATGCGTTTTCGAGGGTGGGACGGGATATCCGATACACTCCTCGATTGGCTGAGGATGGGGCATGCCCCTGTCGAGGAACAGGACGGGCGGGCCCGCCATCCTTTGTCGGGGCTGCCGCGACGGGTCGCCATCGTCGCACTCGTTGCTGTTGCAGCTCTCGCTGCCTGGGCCTATGCGACGCGCGGACCGCAAGTGAGTGTAACTGCGGCCAGGATGGGCGCTGCGGCCGAGGTGATCTACGCGACGGGTGTCGTTGAACCCACGAGTTGGGCCAAGGTTTCCGCACCCAGCCGCCGCCGCATCGTCGAGATCTGCAATTGCGAGGGTCAGGCCGTAAAGACCGGAGATATTCTGGCGCGCCTTGACGATGCAGAAGAGCGCGCCATTCTCGCTCAGCTGGAAGTCCGGCTCGAACGGCTAAAAGAGGATGCTGAGCGCACCGAGGCGCTCGTCAAACGAAACGCCGCGCCGCGTGCGACTCTCGATGAGAAGATCACACAGGTTCGCGAGCAGGAAGCGCGCGTTGCCGCACAGAAAGTCCGCATCGCCGAGTTGCAATTGCGATCTCCCGTGGATGGTGTGGTGCTCCGTCGCGACGGCGAGGTGGGTGAGATTGCCAGCATCGCAGCCGGGGATGCACTATTGTGGGTTGGTCAGCCTCGCCCACTGCGCATTGTTGCTGAGGTGAACGAAGACGACATTCTGCGCATCGCGCCCGGTCAGTCCGTATTGTTGCGGCACGAAGGACACGCCGGCGCGCCGCTGACCGCCACAGTGGCCAGCATCACACCCAAGGGTGATCCCGATTCCAAGACGTTCCGCGTTTATATGTCGTTGCCCGACGACACGCCCTTGAAAATCGGCATGAGCGTGGAGGCGAACGTTATTGTCGCCGAGGCTCAGAGTGTCGTGTTGATTCCAGCAGAAGCACTCTCTGGCGACGTGGTGCAGATGGTCGCGGACGGTAAAGTTCGCGAGCGCGTGGTCAAGACAGGTATCCGCGGGACGACGATGGTCGAAATCCGCTCTGGTCTTGCGGCTGGTGACAGCGTCATATCGCCCTTCGATCCAAAGCTCACCGAAGGCCAGACTGTGCGGCCGCTAGCGAGTGCCAGTCGATGAGACTTGTCCTCGATATCGCCTGGACGCATGTGCGCTCGCGCTTGCGGCAGACACTCGTGGGTTTGTTGGGCGTCGCGATGGGCGTGGGATTCTCGATCATGATGGCGGCGCTGATGGAGGGTTCGCAGCGAGATTTCGTCTCGGAGCTCGTCGATAGTCTCCCCCACATTACGGTTAGCGACGAGCGGCGCGAGCCGCCTCGCCAGCCCGCCGAAGACTTGTTCGAGGCGGTGGCCTATTCAGGTCTGAGCACGCCAGCAATCCGGCCCGGGATCAAGAATCCTTACGCCATCATGGCGGCTCTGGAAGGCTGGCTTGAGGGCGCGGTGGCACCGTCCGTGCAGACCCGCGGCGTCATTCGCTACGCCGGACGCGATACAGCAGCGAACATCACCGGCATCGATCCCAGGCGCGAAGTTCATGTTTCGAAGCTCGCCAGTCAAATTCGCGGCGGTACGCTGGATGCACTCTACAAATCTTCCAACGCGATCATTCTGGGCGACCGGTTGGCAACCAAAATCGGCGCGCGCGTCGGCAACACCGTTTCCGTGACTTCGGGCACCGGCCGGGTGATCAGCTGCACGGTGGTGGCCCTGGTGCGTTCGGGCGTGGCAATGAACGATGAAGTCCAGGCCTATACGCTGCTCAAGACGGCGCAAATTCTTGCGGGCCAAACGGGGCTCGTGAACGCTTTGCGTATTCGCGTCGCCGACATCATGCAGGCAGCCGATGTCGCACAGCGCATCGAGGCGCAAACTCGCTACAAGTCCGTCTCGTGGCAAGAAGCAAATGAGGATCTGCTTTCGGCTTTCCAGATCCGTAATTTCATTATGTTCACAGTCGTCGGTGCCATTTTGCTCGTGGCTTCGTTCGGCACCTACAACATCATCTCCACCATCACGCACGAGAAAACGCGCGACATCGCGATCATGAAGTCTCTTGGTCTCACGGAAAGTACCGTGCGCCGGATCTTTCTTCTTGAGGCCTTAATGATCGGCTTCGCCGGTACGCTTGTCGGTTGGGTTTTGGGTTATGTGCTGTGTCAGATGCTCGGCACGATCGAGTTCCGCTCCCCGTTCATGGACACAACGACGTTGCCCCTCTACTACACGGCCACGCACTATCTGCTGGCTGCGCTGGTTGCGCTCGGCGCTTCCGCGATCGCCGGCTATTTGCCGGCACGCAAGGCTGCTCGCGTGCATCCCGTCGAGATCATCCGGGGGGCATCGTGATCTCGCGCGGCCAAACATTGCCCTCGTCCATCGTTGAAGCACCTCTCGTCGAATTGCGGGGAGTGACGAAGGTGATTGGCGATGCGGTTCCAACCACGCTCGTCGCCGATATCGACCTCAAGATCGCCCGCGGTGAGTTCGTGTCGATTACCGGGCCATCAGGTTCAGGCAAAAGTTCGCTACTTTACCTGTTGGGCTTGCTTGATGTCCCGACGCGGGGCGATGTCTTTGTTGAGGGGGCCCCAGTCGATCCGGATGATGAAGCGGCGCGCGCGCACCTGCGTCTGAAGTATCTCGGCTTCGTCTTTCAATTTCACTTCCTGCTGCCCGAATTTACTGCGCTCGCCAATGTTATGCTGCCGATGCGGGCGCTGGCGGAGAAGACCGAAGACGAGATGGCGGAACGCGCCCATAGCTTGTTGAAATCGCTCGGGCTCCACAATCACGCGCGCAAGCTGCCCGGACAAATGTCCGGCGGGGAACGCCAACGTGTCGCGATTGCGCGCGCGCTCGCCAACGAGCCCAAAGTGGTGCTAGCCGACGAGCCCACCGGCAACCTCGACACCCGATCCGGCGAACAGGTGCTCGCGATCTTCCGCCAGATTGTCGATGCGACAGGTCGGGCCGTGGTGATGGTCACGCACGACATGACACTCGCCGCCCGCGCGGACCGGCATGTCCGCCTTATCGATGGACGGATCGTAGCCTCAGAGCGCCTGAGGGCCCTTGGCGCTGTATGACCGCTCCCAGTGGCTGCACGGCTATGGGATATCCGGGCAATCCCCGGCTTGCCAGGATTCGGGCGTGCCACTATACGGGGTGCCAGCCGAAGCGGGGAGACGTGGCCGAGTGGCTGAAGGCGGCGCTTTGCTAAAGCGTTATACGCCAAAAGCGTATCGAGGGTTCGAATCCCTCCGTCTCCGCCACACGCAGGCTGGCTAACTGCTGGCTTTCACGATTTTCCTGCCAAAGTCGGTAAGCAACTTCCGCTCCGTCACGCAGTCGGGCCGTTGCTCGGACTACCGGCGGCGACCATAGCGTCGCCCGGATTGAGATGGACTGGGCGGTGTCGATCAGTCAAAACGATTTGATGAGACCTGGGGCCGCACGTCCCTCGGGCCCATACGCGCTCATCATTGCAGCGCAGAATTGTTCCGTTCCCATGGCTTTGCGACGGTCGCTGGCCGCGGCCATCGCTTGGGCAATCATGTTGCTGGCCCTATCCAAACCCTCGGCGTCGCCAGTTTGAAGTTGGTGCGGTTGTCCAAGGGCGTGCAGCTTGGCCATGTCAACTTCGGCTCCGCAGTTGAACCGAGCTTCCGCAATCTCGCCGGAGATACGCATGTAATCCGCGAGGGTCTGAGCCTGAGCCCATGCTCTGCCGATCGGTGCGGCTGCTAGCACGCATGTGCTCGCGATCAAAATGTGGCTATAACGCATCAAGGCCCTCCGATCGAAAATTTCACTTGTCATCATGGCTGTGGGACGAGTTCGACACGGCGGTTCTTTGCACGGCCGTCGTCAGTGACGTTAGTCGCGATCGGCGCCAGGGGGCCGACGCCATTCGGCGTCAAACGGCTTATAGAAATACCATATTCCCGCGCAAGAGCCTCAACGACAGCAGCGGCTCGGGTTCTCGAAAGCTTCAGGTTGAACTCGAATGTCCCCACGGCATCCGTATGTCCGACGACATGTAGCCGCCGTTCTGGATGCTTGCGCATATATGCGGCGATTTCGTTGAGAGCAGGCTTCGACTCGGTTTTCAGATCCCATTTGTTGAAATCGAAATAGATTCCCTGAAGCGTCACACGCCCAAATGTATCAAAATTCTTCTCGAATTCGCTGGCGGGGACAACCTTCTCCATACGCTTTTGCAGTTCCCCGTTTCGATTGTATCGAGGCGCACGAGCACCTGGTTCAGCTGGGGCTGAATTTTCGGAGGCATCCCGCCCTGAAATTCGAGGATGTAAAGCGAAACATAGGTTTTTTGTTCACCCGTTTCCTTCGCTGCTGCGATAAAATGAGACCGATCTGGACTATAGCCGACAAGCTGGCCTCCCGGCCCGAAGCTCTCGAAGAATCGCCCCTGATCGATGCCGAACGCCAGGCCATTTGCCGCAAAGAGCTCCCCAAAATCCATTTGCTCGAGTTCGAGCCGGTAGTTCGCCATGACTTCTTCCGAAGAGACCCCAATGGGAACAAGATAAAGATTGCTTGTCAGTCGGCCGGAAAGATCAAGATGGGATTCAAACTTAGCCTTCTGAGCCGTGTAGTCCCAAGACAGCAGTTTGCCCTTGGGAAGCATGTATGTTGCAAAGTCACGCGCTTCGCATTGAACGAGTACCGAGTCTTTGAATCGTTTCAGGCCGAGAGGGTCACGACAGCCGGCTGCATCTTCAGACGCATACCCAGCGGACGAAGAAACCACGACAATGAGACTGAGAATACCGAAAAAGTAAAATCGACTCGCGAACGGACGCATATTGGTACGGGATCGTGAGAAGTTGTGGTGACAGCAGATCGCAATGGATCCGATAGATGACGTTTCCACGTCAGCATTCTAGAATTCGAACGTATAGAATTTGTTACGATAATCGCCAAAGGTTGCGACATCCAGAATGCGGCTTGTGAACGCGTGAAGGAGATGTAACGACGTTGTGTTGATCGAAGGCTCCAAAGAAGTCTTGTTCGTGGACGCAGGCGCTATGGCTTGATCGTCCGTCAGCAAAGAGCATCGAGCGCGCTGCCACGAGGCTGTTTTGCGTTGCTCGTTGTGTTCGCGGGCGAACCCTTCTTCATCTTAAGGATGGGTCGTCGAGTGCAAATCGTTCGGCGTTCTCCAGGGTGGTTCCGATTGGCGAACAGCCTGGATGAAGATGGTCAGAACATCGATCGAACGGCACTCCTGATCGGTCACCGCCGCAGGCGACTTCGGCGCGTTGGGAGGGCCGAAATCGTCGGCGTCCCATGAGGCTGGCCGCGATCATTGTGGCGCCGCCCTGGGTCACGAGCCTTCCGGGATAGCGCCGTTGTACGACAAAATTCCATGTCCCGGGTTGCCATCAAGGGCGAGCACATGCTCAAGAGTGCGGCCTTTGTTATGATGTTCATCTATGCCACAGTCCACGAAGGCTGGCGAGAATAACGCACGTGTCCCATTCTCATTGCTCTCGCTGGCGCTTAAGTTATCAGCGTCGGTAAATTTTCGTCGGCTGAGATATGGTTTCGATTTTCGACACTCGCAGCAATCGTCAAGCGCGGCACCCCGAAAAGGCAGCGCGGCCCGATGAACCGCGTCTCCAGAAGCCCGATTGGCTGCGCGTCCGGCTCGTCTCCGATGCGGCGCTCGCGCAGACGCACGACATCGTCCGCGCACATCGTCTGAACACAGTGTGTCAGGAGGCGGCGTGTCCCAACCTTGCCGAATGCTGGTCGAAGCGTCACGCAACCATCATGATCATGGGCGATACCTGCACACGGGCCTGCGGGTTCTGCAACGTGCGCACAGGCTTGCCCGAGCCGCTCGATCCAAACGAACCGGCCCGCGTGGCGTCGGCCGTGGAGCAACTGGGTTTGCGCCACGTGGTGATCACCTCGGTTGATCGCGACGATCTTGTCGATGGAGGCGCGGAACATTTCTTTGCCACCATCACGGCCATTCGTGCGCGCACGCCACACACGACGATCGAAATTCTCACGCCCGATTTCCTGCGCAAAGAGGGCGCGCTTGAGCGCGTCGTCGCAGCGCGCGCCGATGTCTTCAATCATAACCTGGAGACGGTGCCGTCGCTCTATTTGAGAATCCGACCGGGCGCGCGGTACTTCCATTCGCTGCGCTTGCTGCAGCGGGTGAAGGAACTCGATCCCCGGGTTTTCACCAAATCCGGGATCATGCTGGGACTTGGGGAGACCCACGATGAAATCTTGCAGGTGATGGATGATTTGCGTTCTGCGGGCGTCGATTTCTTGACGATCGGCCAATACTTGCAGCCGACGCCGAAGCACGCCGCGGTGCAGCGGTACGTGCCGCCAGAGGAATTCGAGAGCTATCGGCGCATCGGTCTGGCGCGAGGATTTTTGCTCGTGGCCGCAAGTCCGCTTACGCGGTCGTCCTATCATGCGGATGACGACTTCGCGCGACTGAGGGCCGCTCGGATGTTGCAGCACTGATGGCAAATCGATGCGGTCGGACTTGCGGCCCGGGACTTCGTGGTTCACAATACGCGCTGTTCCGAGGGGCGCCGGTCGTCCGGCTGAGATCGCGTAATCAGAGCGCGAGCACCCTTCGAACCTGATCCGGGTCATGCCGGCGAAGGGACGGACGCATCAGCCAACTGTGACCGCTGCCCGTCCCGCACCCGTATCGGATTTCTTCTTGGGCCGTCACCGCCTCCAAGCGCGCGAAAGCCGGCCTCGGATAGATTACGTGTTGCCCTGGGGTGTGCGATGAACAAGCCGACACGGGACTCTGAGCTCAATCTTCCCCGCGTGACCACCGGCCCCATTATGGGCTCACGCAAGGTCTATAGTGCCCCCGGGGAGCACCCGGATGTGCGGGTGCCATTTCGTGAAATTGCGCTTTCAGAAAGGTCCTGTGAGCGGTCTTTTCGAGTCTACGATAGTTCGGGGCCCTACACGGACGAAGCCGCGCAAATCGATGTCGCCCGAGGCCTTGCACGCCATCGCACAAACTGGGTCGTCGCGCGTGGCGGCATTGAGACGTATCGAGGTCGCGACGTTAAGCCCGAGGATAATGGCCACGTCTCGGGCGCACGCGCGGCCCGCGTCTTCCCCGTTTCCTACGCGCCGATGCGGGCTCAAGAGAATGAGCCGGTGACGCAACTTGAGTTCGCCCGGGCGGGCATCATCACCAAGGAAATGATCTTCGTCGCCCACCGGGAAAATCTCGGCCGCGCGGCCGCGCTCGATCGCGCCACGGAGGTACTTGCGGATGGCGAGAGCTTCGGGGCTTCGATTCCGGAATTCGTCACACCCGAGTTTGTGCGTTCCGAAATCGCGCGTGGCCGCGCCATTATCCCAGCCAACATCAATCACCCGGAACTCGAGCCGATGATCATTGGTCGCAACTTCTTGGTGAAGATTAATGCCAACATCGGCAATTCGGCCGTGACCTCGTCGGTGGAAGAAGAAGTCGAGAAGATGGTGTGGGCGATCCGCTGGGGCGCCGACACGGTCATGGACCTCTCGACGGGCCGCAACATTCACACGACACGCGAATGGATCCTGCGCAACGCGCCGGTTCCCATTGGCACCGTGCCGATTTATCAGGCACTTGAGAAGGTCGGTGGCGATCCCATCAAGCTCGATTGGGAAGTCTACCGCGATACCCTCATCGAACAGTGTGAGCAGGGCGTCGATTATTTTACGATCCACGCCGGTGTGCGCCTCGCCTACATTCCGCTCACCGCGAGCCGCGTGACAGGCATCGTCTCGCGGGGGGGATCGATCATGGCCAAGTGGTGCCTAGCGCATCACAGGGAAAGCTTCCTGTACGAGCATTTCGAGGACATTTGTGACATCATGCGGCGCTACGATGTTTCGTTTTCCTTGGGCGATGGTCTACGACCAGGTTCCATCGCAGATGCGAACGATCGGGCGCAGTTTGCGGAACTCGAAACACTCGGCGAATTGACGAAGGTCGCGTGGGCGAAGGGCTGTCAGGTCATGATCGAGGGCCCGGGTCACGTGCCCATGCACAAGATCAAGATCAATATGGACAAGCAATTGCAGGCATGCGGTGAAGCCCCGTTCTACACGTTGGGGCCGCTCACGACCGATGTCGCGCCGGGGTACGACCACATCACCTCCGGTATCGGGGCCGCCATGATCGGATGGTTCGGCACTGCTATGCTGTGTTACGTCACGCCAAAGGAGCACCTGGGCTTGCCCAACCGGGATGATGTGAAAACCGGCGTCATCACCTACAAGATCGCCGCGCACGCAGCCGATCTCGCCAAAGGCCACCCGGCGGCGCAATTGCGCGACGATGCCCTTTCGCGTGCGCGCTTCGATTTCCGCTGGGAGGACCAGTTCAACCTCGGCCTCGATCCCGACACGGCGCGCGCTTATCATGATGAGACGCTGCCCAAAGACGCGCACAAGGTTGCCCATTTCTGCTCGATGTGCGGTCCGAAGTTCTGCTCGATGGAAATCACACAACAGGTCCGCGATTACGCCGCTAGATTGAACGAGCGTGCAGACGGCATGGCGCAAATGAGCGCGAAATTCCGGGCTCTGGGTGGCGAAGTTTATGTCGCAGCGGATGGAGCAGCTGTCGGTCCACCTCCCGCCGGGGCACGCATGCCGGAAGCCTCCTGAACGGGACGGTCTGAAGGTGGAGGTTGATAACCGTCCCGGGCCTGACGGGCCGGATCTGTGGCTGCTTGCCTTTCTCAAGACGGCGTGTTTGCGATCGAAAGGTCCGCAAGGAAAGGGACATTGCATGCTTGCTCGTTCTTGGAGCTTTTTGGCGCCCCTCGCGGCGCTGGGGTTCGTCGCCGCCGAACACGCGTTTCTTGCAGGACCGTTGCCGGGCGTGATTGTACCGGTCGCGATTTTGTTCTTGCTCGCCTCGGTCTTCTCAGCCGTCCATCACGCCGAGGTCGTCGCCCATCGATTGGGCGATCCGTATGGTGCGATCGTTCTTGCACTGGCCGTTACGTTGATTGAAGTCTCGCTGATCCTCTCAGTCTTACTCAATGCCCCGCCCGGCGAAAGCGCCATGGCGCGTGACACGGTGTTCGCGGCCATCATGATCGTGCTCAACGGTATTGTCGGCAGTTGTGTTCTCATGGGAGGTGTGCGCTATCTCGAGCAAGGGTTTCAGGCCCGTGGCGCGACGGCGGCATTGGCCGTCATCGGTACGGTTGCGATCCTGGCCCTCGTCCTTCCGAATTTCACGACCGCCGTACCTGGGCCGGTGTATGCGCCGGCTCAACTCATCTTCGTGGCCATCGTTTCGCTCGCGCTGTATGGGCTGTTCCTCTTCGTGCAAATGTTCCGGCACCGGGACGATTTTCGCGATCAGGCGGAACTGTCCAAGGATGATGTTGGTAAGCCTGACGATGCGACGTTCGCAGCGTCACTCGTTGCGCTGCCCGTTGCGCTCCTGGCTGTGGTTCTCATTGCCGAATCGTTGGCACCGAATGTCGAGAGCGCGATTGTTGCTGCTGGATTACCGATGGCGCTGATAGGCGTCACCGTTGCTGCGATCGTTCTGATGCCGGAGGGAACAGCCGCACTGCGGGCAGCCCTGGCCAACCGGCTGCAAACGAGCCTCAATCTGGCGCTCGGATCAGCACTGGCCAGCACCTGCCTCACGATTCCGACGGTTGCGTTGCTCTCGATCTACCGTGGTCAGCCGCTCATTCTGGGGCTCGAGCCCAAGCATATGGTGCTGTTGATGCTGACGCTGTTCATGAGCACACTGACGGTCGCGATGGGCCGCACCACGATCCTGCAGGGCGGCATACATCTCGTGATCTTTCTGGCCTATCTGACCATCAGCGCCGTGCCGTGATGAGATGCACGACCCTGAACTTAGCCAGAAAGGCGCGCGACCTCATCGATGATCGCCTTGCCCATGGCGCTCGTGCCAACCTTGGTCATGCCGGGCTGCATGATGTCGGCTGTGCGCAGGCCCTTATCGAGCACCGCCGCTATCGCCTGATCGACGAGATCGGCGTGCTTGCCCATGTTGAGGGAATAGCGCAGCGCCATGCCGAAGGACGCGATGGTCGCAATCGGGTTCGCAAGACCCTGGCCCGCGATGTCAGGGGCCGAGCCGTGGACCGGTTCGTAGAGGGACATGCGTTTTCCCGTCTGAGGGTCCGGTGCGCCGAGCGAGGCTGACGGCAACATGCCGAGCGAGCCGGTGCACATGGCCGCTTCGTCGGACAACACGTCACCAAACAGATTGTCGGTGACGATGACGTCGAACTGCTTGGGATTGCGCACGAGCTGCATGGCACAGTTGTCGGCCAGAATGTGCTCCAGCTGCACGTCCGGCGCATAGGACTTGTGCGTTTGGGTCACGACCTCTTTCCACAACACACCCGTGCGCATCACATTGTGTTTCTCAGCCGAGTGCACTTTGTTGCGGCGCTTGCGCGCGAGATCAAAGGCGACCTTGGCGATGCGTTCGATTTCGTGCGTCGTATAGAGCTGGGTATCGACCGCGCGCTTCTCGCCATTCTCCAGCGTCACGATCTCCTTGGGCTCGCCGAAATAGACGCCCCCCGTCAGCTCGCGCACGATCATGATGTCGAGGCCTTCCACCAGCTCCCGCTTGAGGGAGGACGCGTCGGCTAATGCCGGATAGCAGATCGCGGGGCGTAAGTTGGCGAATAGCCCCAAGTCCTTGCGTAGGCGTAGGAGGCCAGCCTCTGGGCGCACCGCATAGGGTACATCGGCCCACTTGGGACCGCCGACTGCACCAAAGATGACGGCATCTGCTGCCTTCGCCTTCGTCACGCAGTCGTCCGTGACGGCAACCCCATGGGCGTCGTAGGCCGCGCCGCCGACCAGATCGTGGGCGCACGTGAAAATCGTCGTGCCGGCCTTCTGGTTGAAAAACGCGATCAGCCGCTCGACCTCAGCCATCGTTTCGACCCCGATGCCGTCACCGGGAAGCAGAAGCAGATTGTAGGAAGCCATGGGTCGGGGTTACCTTTTTGTGAGGTGTAGGAGGGAGCAGTCGCGTTTGACGCGCGCCATTCGCCCCTCTGCTAGCGCCTCGATGAACGGCCTGCAAGGTGAGGCAGGTGGTGCGGACGTCGCAGCGGAGTTTCGGGGTGCGCCATGGCAGGCCGGACGCAGAGGACGCGGTTATGGGCCGCTGCTGGTTTGATTGGCGGCTGGCTTGTGAACGGCGCCGTTGCGGCGGGTGGCGATCCCTTCCAGCTGTCCATGCCGGTTGCGTGCGAGATCGGCCGCGACTGTTTCATTCAAAGCTATGTTGATGTGGAGCCGGGTCCCGAAGTTACGGACTTTGCGTGCGGGAGCGCGACCTACGAGGGCCACGACGGGACGGACATTCGCCTCGTGTCCGCGGAAGCCGCGCGGGCCGGAACTGCAGTTCTCGCAGCGGCGCCCGGCGTGGTGAAGGGTCTGCGCGACGGCATGGCCGACATCTTTGCCGACGACAAAATCCGTCCCGCGATCGCTGGGCGGGAGTGCGGCAATGGCGTCGTGCTCGATCATGGCAACGGATGGGAGACGCAGTATTGCCACATGCGCTCGGGCAGCGTTACGGTCGAGAAGGGTGCTAGAGTCGAGCGCGGAACCAAACTCGGCGAAGTCGGCTATTCGGGCCTTGCACAATTCGCGCATCTGCATATGACGGTGCGCAACAATGGCAAACCCGTTGATCCCTTCACCGGATCTGGACGCAATGGCGAATGCCTGCGCGATCCGTCTGCTGCGCACGGCTTGTGGGACGATTCGTTTCGATCACGCTTCCGCTACGCTCCGGGCGAGATCATTGCGGCGGGGTTCTCCGGCCGCGTGCCGAAGCTTGAGGATGCAGAGGCCGACGGCGCGGCCAGGGTGGCGCACGTGCTAAGCCCGGAGCTCGTGTTTTTCGCGCGGTTCATCAATTTGAAGGCGGGCGACCGCCTGCGGTTCACCGTTTCCGGTCCCGGCGGCTTCGATGTTCGCAGCGAGAGCGAGCCGCTCGATCGCAACAAAGCGCATTATCTCGCTTTCGCCGGCAAGAAACTCAAAGCCGATCGCTGGCCCGCCGGCAGGTATGAGGGGATCGCGCAAATCGTTCGTGCGGGCATGGTGGTGGGCGAACAGAAAGTCGACCTCACCCTCGAATAGGTTCTTGGCTGGACTGGGGCGTTTGCGCCGGCGTCTCACGCTCGATCTTGGAAACAAAATCGGCATCGCTAAATGCGCGTCGCGGTACGCCACAGCATGACCAGATTTGTCCACACGAGCGCGGCTGCGATGCAAGCCGGTATGACTGCCAGGCGCGGATCGGACCTCGGACCGTAAAAATACTCAGGCATCGGATGCCAAATGTCCCAAATCTTCAGAGCCAGATAAGAAAAAAAGACGCCATAGATGATATGGTCCACGAGCAACTTCGAAATTTGTCGAAGTTCCTCCCGCCACGACTTGCGATCAGGGGAGCGAGGAATTTCAAGCAGCCTTCCAAGGCGGTACTGGATGCGGTACGGAATGATGGGCTTAGGCTTCGACCGATGAAGCTTCCATGTCCTGGGAACCATGCGCAGAAGTTCGTAGGGACTTCTCGAGCCCTGCGCATAGGCGATCACGCGCGGGTCAATCGCGATTCCACGTTCTCGATCCTTGTCGATCCAGGATTGCACGTAGGCTCGGCCATTGTCCGAGAGCCATCTGGGCACAGCCATACCGTGCTCGCGAAAGGCTTGGTGAGCATAGCTCTCTGCCTCCATTCCATGACATGTGGGGGCAGGTCAACTCCCGGCCAGTCGCTGTGCAAGAAGATGTGCCCACATTCATGGGCCACCGTGTAGAGCTGGCACATGTTCTGACCTTCGGGCGAGAGGATCCGTCCCGTTCCGATGTAAGCCAGACCTCTCAAGTCTTCGCGGTTGATTTCATGATCCGTTACGCCGGCTTCCTTTTTCATGGCTTCCGCGATGGCAAGCCGCTTTTGCCGATTGGCCTCAATTTTCGCGCGGATTTGATCGCCTTTATTCAGCGACGCGCTCTGTTTGGATGCTGCGATCATAGGCATGCTGAGATATCGCCTCGTCGATCGGTGCGCCAGGTCCGAAGCCCCACCGGTGAGCGAGAGTTCGCGGAAAGGGTGTATTCAGATAATACGATTCGATTCATGGCATCATCGTGGACTCGCACCCCGGACCAATCGCGCTTTAAAACGTCGAAAATAGCCCCTCGGCGACAGCACGATGAGGTGTTTGCGAGCGCGTGTTGGCATCCTATCCCAAGCCCGGAACAGCGACCGCCAGCGTGAAGCCGTTGAGCATCAGGAGTGTGCCGGCCAGTCCGACGAGCCCGCTGGCGATGAGTATGGCGGTGCCCTTCGTGATGATCGCCACAGAGGCGAGCACGATGGCAATTTGCAACAGCGCTTGGGCGTAATCGAAATACGGGTCCTGACGCATGGCGATGTCGCGGGTGGCTTCCAGCGCCTTGCCACGTTGAAAGAGTTCATCAAGCCCTTCGCCGCTCGCCGGGTCGGACGTCAGCTTGGCGTCTTGGGCCTTATAGGCCGCAATCTTCTCCTGAATGGCTGAACGGGCAGCGTCGCCGAGCGCCGGTTCTGATAGGAGCGCCAATTCCAATTCATCCACTTGAACGCGTAGGACGTGCCGGCGCATGTTTTTGGCCTGAAAGAACGCCCAGGTGTTGGCGGCAGCGATGTTATTCTGGGTCGCTTCTTTCGCCGCGTTGCTGCCACCCATCGAGCACACAGCAAGAATAACGGCGAGAATGGCGATGTAGACTCCGATCCAACGGTCGCGATCGCGGAGGTTTTCGTCCTCCGCCTGGCGGCTGAGTTCATCCCACACCATTGTCGCGGCCCTCAGATGTGACGAGATCGGTGCGATCAACCACCCGGCCTTCGGCATCGAGGCGATAGACAATGGGTGCTCCCGTCGCCAATTCGCGTGCGATGATCTCCTCGCCCGTGAGGTTTTCGAGTTTCATGATCAGCGCGCGCAGCGAATTGCCGTGGGCGGCGACAATGACCGTTTTTCCGGAGGCGAGCGCTGGCCAGATATGGGACTCGTAATAGGGCAGCACCCGCCTTGCGGTATCCTTTAGGCTCTCGCCACCCGGCGGCGGGATATCATAGCTGCGCCGCCAGCGCGCCACCATTTCCTCGCCAAAACGCAGCTTGGCCTCGTCCTTGTTGAGGCCGGAGAGCTGGCCATAGTCGCGCTCATTGAGGGCCTCGTCGCGTTCAATGGGTACGCCGGGCTGGCCCATGATGTCGAGAATGATGTCTAGAGTGTTCTGCGCGCGCCGCAGCCGCGAAGTGAATGCGCAATCGAATTTGAGGCCATGGTCGCGCAGCACACGCCCAGCCCAGCGGGCCTCGATTACGCCTTTTTCCGTCAGATCCGGGTCGCGCCACCCGGTGAACAGATTGAGCCGATTCCATTCACTCTGGCCGTGGCGCACGAGCACCAGCGTTCGGAGGGATTGTTCGACGTGAGGCCCGTTCATGGCATCTGATCGCATTCTCACCGCCGCAGACCTCACAGTCCTAAGACGTCGGTCATGCTGAAGAGACCCGGTCCCCTGCCGCGCCCCCACAGGGCCGCTTTGATGGCACCGCGGGCAAAAATGCCACGGTCGGATGCATGATGGCGGATCGAAAGTTCCTCTCCGGGGCCCGCAAAAATGACGGTGTGATCGCCAACGACGGATCCGCCGCGCAGCGTCGCAAATCCGATATCGCCACGTCGTCGTGGTCCCGTGTGGCCGTCCCGGACGCGCACAGAGGCTGAAGTCAGGTCGATACCGCGTCCTGCGGCAGCAGCCTTGCCCAGCAGCAGCGCCGTGCCTGACGGCGCGTCGACTTTGTGGCGATGATGCATTTCGACAATCTCGATGTCGTAATCGGCATCGAGCGTGGCGGCTACCTGCCGCGTGAGCGCGGCAGCGAGATTGACGCCCAGACTCATGTTGCCGGACTTGATAATTGTTGCGCGCTCGGCGGCTGCGGCAATCCGAGCATCGCCCGCCGCGTCGATACCCGTGGTGCCGATGACATGGATGATTCCGGCTTGAGCCGTCAGCTCGGTGAGCGCGAGTGTCGCGTGCGGCGCGGTGAAGTCGATGATGGCATCGCTGACGGCGATCAGGGCGGCGGCATCTGATCCAATCGCTTGGCCGAGGGTGCCGATTCCGGCCAGTTCGCCGAGGTCCGCACCAATATGGGGGCTGTCCGCCGGTTCGATACCGCCGCTCAACGTGCAGCCGTCATCTTCGACGATCGCGCGCACGAGCTCGCGGCCCATACGTCCGGCAGCACCCATGACGGCAATTCTTAGCTGAGGCACGCGGACCGGCTCCTGACGGGGGGAATGCGGGCGGATATAGCAACCTGATTTGGACGGGGGAAGTGCGGCACGCTCCCCAATCCCCGATCAACCCGCGTAAGATCGTCCACACCTCTCCCGCCGGCAGATCTGACGCTCGCACCGCCGCGCGAGCATCAGGCGCTTTTGGCGGCCTTGGCGCGCTCGATCCCTTCGAGAATCAGCCGCTTGGCCTCGGCCGCGTCGCCCCAATGGTCGATCTTCACCCACTTACCCGGTTCCAGATCCTTGTAATGGGCAAAGAAATGCTCAATTTGCGAGATTGTGATTGACGGTAGATCGGAATAGTTGAGGACCGAATTGTAGCGCTTGGTCAGTTTCGCGCTCGGCACGGCAATGAGCTTCTCGTCCCCGCCGCCGTCATCCTCCATCACGAGTACGCCGATGGGGCGGCAATTGATGACGGCGCCGGGAAAGATCGCGCGTGTGTTGCACACCAAAACGTCTACGGGATCGCCGTCCGCCGACATCGTGTGCGGAATAAAGCCGTAATTGCCGGGGTAGCGCATCGGCGTGTAAAGAAACCGATCGACGACCAGCGCTCCTGACGCTTTATCCATCTCATACTTAATGGGCTCGCCGCCCACGGGCACTTCGATCACGACGTTGATGTCGTCCGGGGGATTGTTGCCTGCACACAGGGCATCGAGCCGCATGGGTCTGATCCTTCATGGGGAGCGAGACGGAAGAGCCTTCACATGTACCAGACGCCGGTCGCCAGGGTGCGGCCGGACAGCGAGGCACGCGTTCAGCTTAGCGTTGGGGGCGACGGATGCCTATCGTTCGTTGGGTCCCGGTGCTGTCGTGGCGCGGCGGGCTAGATGCAGCGCCCACCGTCGACCTCGATGGCGACGCCGGTGATGAAGGCTGAGGCGGGGTCCGCCAGAAACACCGCCGCGTTGGCAATGTCGGAGGGCCGGGAGAAGCGGCCGAGCGGGATGCCAGCAATAAATTTCGCGCGGTTTTCGGGAGTGTCCGGCATGCCCATGAAATCCTCGATCAAGGCCGTCTCGCCGATGACAGGGTTAATGGCGTTGACGCGGATGTTTTTGGGCGCGAGCTCCGCGGCCATCGACTTCGTGAGCGTGATCGCCGCA
>JAKALI010000538.1 GCA_021813195.1 Pseudomonadota bacterium | reverse complement strand
CTGACCGTCGAGGCGTGCCTCACCGAGGTCGAGACCTTCTACCAGGACTCGGAGGTCGCGCTGGACGGCGTGTTGCGATTTCGAGATGCGGAATGACGGACTTCGCAAGCGCCGCGCCGCTCTGCGTGCCGCCCGCCCACGGCTCGAACGCGAGGCGGCGGCTCGGCTCCTCGACCTGTACCGGCGGGACCGCAAGCTGTCGCCCGGACCGCTGACGGCACTGATCGGCCAGCAGACGCTCTTCGCGATCATTGCGCGAGGCGAGGCCGAGCACAGGCTGGGGATCGCCAAGGCCATGCTCCGCCTGCACGAATTGGCGCGGACCGCCTTTCGACCGTGGACCCGCTGAGCCAAGGCGGCTCCGCGGTCGCGGCCAAGGATCAGAGGCGGCAAACTACAGGTTGGTACGAATGTTATGAAAATACAGTTTTATATTCAACATGTTATCAGTTATATGCCAATTCAATTGGCATATTGGCCATGCCGTGTTACTATCTGCACGGAGGCAGACACAATGGCCACGAAGTTTCGCAAGCAGCCGTCCTCGTTTACGGTTTTCACCACGGCGCAGGTCGCCGAAATCCTGCAGGTCTCCCGCCCGACCGTGCGCGCCCTGAAAGAGGCGCGTGAACTCGAGGTCCTGGACGGGATGCGGGTGCACCGATACCCGGCGGCATCCCTGCTGGCCTACCTCAACCGCAAGAAAAACAAAAAATAGCTGCGCGATGAGATCGCGTCCCCCCTCGTCCCGAGAGCGACTGTTCGGCGGCAACGTCGCGCAGATTGGGCGTCGCCATCGCGCCCACGCCACGCAAGCCTCGGCGTCAGCCGAGCCCGGTGACCTCAAAAAAGGCCGGAGAGTGAGACGCCGAAACCAGCCGAAGAAGAGCGGGCCGGCGAAACGATTCGAAACACTTTTCGCGTTCGACTACTACGATCAAGTGCGGGACGTGGAGACCGTGGTCCACTACATCGGCTGGTATGACCAAAGCGCGCGCCAAAAACGCCGCCGCAGCCTCCGGACCACCGACGCGAAAACGGCCTTCGACCAGGTCAGCCGCATCGACCAATCCGGAATGATCGGCGACCCGATCTTGATGCTTTCTGAAACCGTCACTGTCGGCACCCTGCTGCGCGACTATCAACTCCGGCACGCCGGCGATGCCAGCGCCGGCTTCAACAAGGTCGCGATCGGCAAACATCTCGATCCTGCAGTCGGTCACATCCTGGCGGACCGATGGCGGGATACGAACTTCGAATCGTTCAAGGACGCATTCCTGAAAAAAGGCGGCTCGCTCAGTTACCTGAGCCGCATCATCACCGTCCTGCGCGCCGCGTTCATCGAGGCCGAAACGAAGAGCAAAAAGCTCCCGCGCGCACCGTTTATTCCGGAAGTCATGACCAAAGACGACCGTGACGAAGCCCCGCTCAAGGGCCGATTGATGACCGCTCCGGAAATCGCCAGACTGATAGACGCCGTCCAAGATCCGCACCTGCTGCAATATCTCGTCGGCGAGATCAATTCCGCTTCGAGAATGATCACAATTCTCGAAAGCGACACCACGCGCATCAATTGGGCCGACCGCCTTTTCGAAACCAATCCGCCCGGACGGCGCCAAACGAAAAAATATCGCCCTTGCCTGAAAATTTCCGCGACCTGGGGACCGTGGCTACGCGCCGCTCCACCCGGACCGCTCATCACCTACGACGGCAAGCCCGTGCGGTCGGTCAAAAAGGCCTTCGCCGCCGCGCGCAAGGCGGCCGATCTGAAGCCCGACGCCACCGGCCTCCCGGTAACCTCCTATTCGATCCGGCACACCATTGGACGATATCTCGAAGACTGCAACGTGCCGGCAATAGAGCGTTCGCTGCTGCTCGGCCACGTCAAGCCGGACCGTAAGAAGATAACGGAGCGCTACAGCCCGACTAATCCACGCGGTCCGCATTATATGGAGCAGGCCGTCGCCGCCATCGAACAGTTCGTCAAGGAGATCAATTCACACACGCGGAAGTGGAATCTTCTCGTCCCCTTTGCCGTCAAGCCGGGCTACAAAAAACAGATTCGGAAAACGGGCGCGCGCACGGCGCGGATCAAGACAAAATCCGACCAGCAAGGCGAGGACGAATGACAGCGTCCGCGCCCGATCGTCCGCAAACGTCGCCCGACAAACCCAATCCGAAGACCCGCGCGGCCTATGGGCGCCGCTACGGTCAATTGAAACGCGCCGCCACCAAGGTCCTGCCGCATCTCACCGTCGATGCGTTCGTCGATTGGGTTATCGAGACGCGACGAAAAGCCTGGGGCGCTTCGTCATGGCGGCAATACCGCGCGGCCATGCTGTATGGCCTTGGACGGGAACGTTCGGCCGATCCGGCGATCGCCGCGCAGATCGATGCGGCCTGTTCCCGTCTTCAGCAAACGCGACCCTGGCCGCAGAAAGATGGCACGCTCAGAACCTCGCAACAGAAATCCAAGCGGATGCCCCAGAACGACTGCAATCGCATTCGCCATGCCGCCCTGGCGAGCCGCTCGCCGAAGCGCCAGGAGCTTGCCGACATTCTCCTCGCCACCACCATTACGGGCTTGCGCGAGGCGGAGTGGCCGTCGGCACGATTCGTTCGCTCGCAGACGCCGGGCTTCGCGTGGGAACTGATCGTGCGAAACGCCAAATACGACGAAGAGCGGAACGAACAAGCAAGGGCGCATGGCGAGTTCCGGACCCTGCGTTGGGCGGCGCTGGACGACGAAGCAGTCTCGACGATCGCCCGGTGGATAGCCCGAGCCAAGCAGACCGAGCGGGACGGCGCCTACGACAAACTTATTCGGGCGCTGGGTGATCTCATGTACAAGCTGACGCAGGTTTTATTTCCCCGCCGCCGGAAGCGCCCGGCGTTGTACTCCGGCCGGCATGAAGCGATCGCCCGCTGGAAACTCCACTACGTCGAATCGCAGACCACGATCGAGGGACGGCTGCAAGGTCTCGCTATCGTCGCGGCCCTGAGCGGACACGCCAGCGACGAGACCGCCACCGTTCATTATGGCCGACCGCGTCGCGGCGAGCGGCCTGTTATGGGCTTTCCGATTCCGGTCGCGGACGAGGTCGAAGTGGCTCACGTGCGGCGGCGCATGCAGCTGACGCTCGCGCGTTTGGCCGAGCGCAAACCACAACGCGAAAGCCATCGGCCCTCATTGTAGGAACACTGCAAGACCGTGTCGCGCGATCGTAGATTACATTGCGCAGGAACAACAAGCCTCAGCCAATCATAGGGGCATCAGAAATGACCCTGAGCGGCAAAGTGACGGCGCGCGAAAGCATTGAAGAGAATGCCTTGAAATAGCCGGTGCCCCGTCTCGCGCTTATTCACCTTCGGCTCCCAGCAGTGCCCGATGTATATGCACCATGACGACGGTGGCGGAGCAATATACGTTCAGCCTCCACAAGATCGGCATGGGGGGGGAGCAACCGATCAAATTAGAATTCACGCTGCGTCAGCACCACATCGCAGACGCGACTGGGCTGACGCCGGTTCACGTCAGCAAAGTACTGTCCGGGTTCCGCCGCAGCGGTCTCATAAACATCAATGAACGATCAATAACTTTGGCTAATCCAACTATTTTAAAGAGCATTGCCAACATGCGCTAGGAGCCATGGCTCGACGAGAAAGACGGCACGAGACCGCGATGATCGACGAACTATTGATATTCCTAGAGGTCGATGCCGAAACCGAAACGCTAGCGTCGACACTATCTGATCTTTTCGCGCCACGCATAGACAACATTATTGAAGACTTCTACAACCGACTTGACAAAAACGGGCTTAGTCGTCGCATACCTGCAGAAGCGATTTCAGCACTCAAGGACAAGCAGAAGCGACACTGGTTGGCATTGTTTCGTACGCAATTTGGAGAAGAATACTGCTCGCATGTTAGACGCATTGCAATACGACATAGGGAGAGTTTTTGGAACCAAACGTTTTACGTTTCTAGCGACGCCAGTTTGA
>JAKALI010000537.1 GCA_021813195.1 Pseudomonadota bacterium | reverse complement strand
CCCCGACGCCAATCCCCGGCGGCAAGCCGTGCGGCGGCAGCTTGAAGTCCATCGTCATCGCCCCCCAGTGCATCGACGGAATCGGCTCATGCGAGAGCGTGACGGCGTCACGGCCGATCGCTTCGACCCGGGCTTCCCCTTGGTGACGCGGCGCGCCGGCCGCGGAGGTCGACGGCGCTGAGGTGGATGGCGCTTCGCCGATACGCGCCTCCACACCGCGCAAGCTTGCCTCCGAGTCGATCAGGAATTGCGCGGAGACGACCACGCGCTGACCCGCCTGCAAGCCGCGCTTGATCTCGATCTGCCCCCCGCTCTCCAAGCCCGTTTCCACCTCCACCGGACGGAACGTCCCGTCCTTCCCAGCGAGCATCACCAAAGCGCGTGTGCCCGTCTGGATCACCGCGTCGCTGGGAACTACCAAGGATTTCTGCGCTCGAAGACCGGTAAAACGCATCGTGACGAACATGCCCGGCGCTAGGCGTCCGCCGCGATTGACCAATTCCGCACGTACTTTGGTCGTGCGCGTCGCCGGATTCACATCCGGCAAAATCGCCTGCACCCGTCCATCGAACGTCGTCTCGGGAACGGCGGGAGTTTGCGTCTGGACTTCGGCGCCGGGATGCAGCAAGGCCACTTGGCTTTCCGGCACCTCCGCGTCGGCCCAAACGGTACTCAATCCGTTGATACGGAACAGCGTTTCGCCGGCGGCGACAGTCATCCCTTCGCGCGCCACGAGTTCGACGACCACGCCATCGATCGGCGCCCGCAAGGTGATGACCGGATGCGCGCTGCCCGTCGATTCGACCAGGCGGATCTGCTCGTCCGTCATGCCGACCTGGCGCATGCGCTCGCGAGCGGCATCCAGAAGCGGTGCGACGTCTGTGCCTCGCATGCGATGCAAGGTCAGGTATTCCTCTTGTGCAGCCACCCAATCTGGCACGTAGAGATCCACCAGCGCCTGGCCGTCGCGTACCCGATCGAGTCCGGCTCGCACGTACAGGTGCTCGACGTATCCCGTCGCGCGCGCCTGGATGACGACTTGATGACGCTCGTTGTATGCGATGGCGCCTTCGGCTGAGACCTGCGGCGACACGATGCCCTCGCGTACTTCGGCCGTGCGAAGGCCGATGCTCTGCTCAATGCGCGGACTGACGGCGATCATTTCGTTATCGTCGCCGGTGCCGCCTGCTCCGGCATAGACCGGCACCAGCATCATGTCCATGAAGGGCGACTTGCCCGGTTTGTCGAATTTGACGCTGGGCATCATGGGGTCGTGGTAATAGAGAATCTTTCGGCCGTTGGCGGGGTCGACGTCGCCGGCTCTGAGCCCCAGCTTCATATGCCGGCGCGTTTCATCCTCGCCCTCGGTGGAGCCTTGCGCCGATGCCTGCATGACGCTTTGCACGCTTGCGCCGGGCTTGGAAACGGAAGCGCCCGGTGCGCGCTCCAGGCCGCGCTCGACCCCCAGGTGGTACATCCCCCATCCTGCGGCGCCAAGAACGGCGGCGCCGATTGCGCCGAACACCAGCTTCTGGAACCTCATTGCCCCTCCTGCCGCGCCGCATCGGCGTGTTCCCGATGGCCCAGCGCAAGAGCGTTGAGTTGCGCCCACAAGCGGGTCGCCTCGACCTGGAGCCGCAGCCGGTCCAAATGTGCATCGATCTCAGCGCGGCGAGCGTCGAGCACCGCGGACAACGGACCGGTGCCGCCCCGGTAGGCGGCCAGGGCGGCCTGTGTGCGGTCCATGGCGAGCGGCAGCAACGATTCCTCGTAACGCCGCAGGCGCTTGCGATCCGCGTCCCACTCCTGGAGCATCGTCTCGGCTTCGGCGACGTGCGCGCGCGTAGCTTCCTGGCGTTCGTCTCGCATCTGTTCCACGGCGGCGAGCTTGGCAGAGAGCTCCCGGTCCTGGCGGTCCGCCTGGTCCCACTCCAAGGGAAACGAGATGTTGAACGAAACCAAGTTCGAGTAAGCTGGGCCGCGTTGGCTGTACATCAGCTCGGCGCTGAAGTCCGGTTTTTTTTCGGCCCGCGCCTCATCGACCTCGGCCTGCGCGACGGCTTCCCGCCGGAGCATCGCCGCGATTTCGGGGTGATGGCGGAGTTCCGCTTCCAGGTCGTGCCGGTGCAGGCGCACGACATCCGTCGCGGGCGGCGAGGCCAAGGGTTCATTTCCGCTTGCGCCTACCCAGCGCGACAACCGCGTTTTGGCCGACGTTACTTGTTGCTGTGCCTGTTCGATGCGGTCCTCGATCTGCGCGACGGCCGCCCGCGCTGCGAATACGTCGGCTTGCGAACCCCGCGCGCCGCGATACGCGGCTTCCGCGGCTTGCACTTGCCGTTTCGCCTCGTAGCGTTCGGCGATGAGGAAGGTGTACGACTGTTCCGTGAAGTAGCGATCGAACCAGGCGATCGACGTATCGCGCTCCAGATTTGTTTGTGCCAGCTGCCGGTCCGCCTCGGCCGCTTGCGCCTCCCGCCCATAGCGGTCGCTACGGGCCTCGAGCTTGGCTTCGCGCGTGAACTGCTGCATGACGCTCACCGAACGCATCGTCATGAAGTCTTGCCCGATACTGAAGCGCTCCGGTCCGTTGACCGGCAGATTGTTGACGCCCACGGTGACGGTCGGGTCGGGGCGCTGGCCCGCGGCGACGGCCATGTCCCGCGCCGCCTGCGCCGAGGCCTCGTACGCGGGCAGTTGCTGCGATCGTTGTTCCGCCAGGCGGATCGCTTCGTCGAGCGTGAGCGCCGCTGCATTCCCCGGCGCCGCGTGCACGGACGCGCCCCCAAGGCCCAGCAGCAGTGCAAGGGCGGCACGTGCCGGCGGCATCTTGCGTTCCATGCCGGCGACAGAACTCACGCTCCGTGCGAGCGCGCTCCGTAAGTTTCGAACCATACGATCTCCAAACGAGCTGACGTGTCAGGGGCACGCGCGGCGCAACCAAGGCCGCGCAAACAAGTCGCCGCACAGATGAACGCAGCCGCGATTGGCGGTGGTTCAACGCGTGCGGATCAGGAGATCAAATGAGAAAAACGCAGTGCAGGATCGAATGCGGGGGAGACGTCGTCGGGACGCGCATCCCGGAGCTGGAAAACCGCCGTCCGGAAGCGGACGACTCGAACATTCCCGAGACTTGGTACAACAACCCCGGCGCCGATGCATGGACGAGCGATGCCGATGCGGTGTCCGCAGTTTGGTGACCGTCGCTGCAGTGCTTTGCGCACAAGTTCGGTGCGGATGCATCGGTATGAGTGCAACGGGCGGACCCGTCGTCACCCATCGCCGACATATCCGGCATGGCGGTTTCCGTTCCGGCAGTGGTCATTCGAAGTGCCGCGGATTGCGCCGTTGGAGTGGCACCCGACGTGACGGCGCTCGGCGCTGATGCCGCATGCGAGATTTCCGGGCAAGCGTATGCCGCCACGGCAAGCTGGGCGTAAAGCAAGGCACCGACCGACACTAGGCCGATCGTTCGTTTCAGGGTGCGATGGAAACTCACGAAGCAAATGGTAACACATCAATGTAGGGGTGCGCAATGTCCAGCGGCCTGAGGACGACGCCGGGCGCTACGCCTGGATCGAATCGGTTCTGATGCGATTCGGCTACTCGACGCGGTGCCAAGGAGCAGCAACGGCAGGCCATTGCGATGCCATAGGCGAACAGCAAAAGCGCCCGGAGGCGATGCTCTGCTGATAGGCCGCGAAGGTCAGAACGGATGCCAGCACCGGGGTGCCGCACGGGCCGAGAATCAGCGAAAGCGGTAGGCCAGTGCCGAACGTTGACAGCATTCGAAGTATCGTTAGAATGTACGACTATGAGTCAAACCGCCAAAGACCTTCTGTACGAGCAGGTCGCCCGCGTCGGCAAGGCGCTGGGCAGCCCAAAGCGCCTCGAGATGCTCGAACTGCTGGCGCAGGGAGAAAAGACGGTCGAGACGCTCGCCCGCGAGGCGGCGATCGACGTCAAGCTCGCGAGTGCCCATCTGCGGGTGCTCAAGGAATCGCGACTG